>JACIZP010000184.1 GCA_014359355.1 Calditrichota bacterium
CGAAACAAGGAAAGCAATTCGGCAAGGAACCATTGCGAGACTTTGTCCAGGGGGAGGAGGAGATGAAAACCTCGGCGCTCCTCATCGATATCTTCCTGTGTACCTCTGTGGCGGCACAATCCCGCCTGGGCAAGTGGTATTGCATCGAAGCGCTTTACGAAGGCAACGCCGTTGAGGGATGCGACGTTACTTTCAAGATCCTCGATGGGGAGTACGACGAAGGAGCCTTCGTGCGCAGCTGGGAAAGCGGGCGTGCCATGGCGCTGTACACTCTGTCGACGCACAACGACACGCTCTGCTCAAGGCTGCCCGCCGACATTGTCTGGCCTTCCGGCGGCCGCGCAGTTTGCACCACCCGGCTGATCTCCAACTATCACCTTAGGTGCACTGAAGAACTGTGGCGCCAGGCCGGACAAACGTCACTCGGGCACGGGGTGCCCCCTGGGGCGAGCAAGGCTCTTGTGCTTCTCGAGGTGGAAGGCGACAGCCTCCTGGTTCTGCGCAGCTGGGATGCCAAGACGCAACTGACCTACACCTCTGGCGCCAAACGCCCATTGCACAACCCCGTGGTCTTTTCGGTCTCTGACGGTACAGACACAGCTGGGCAACTTCGATCTCCCGGGGGGCGATCAGGTGGCCGTCGAGCTCGAGCTGCCCGCCGGAACGGTCCACCAGCTTCTGCAACCCTCGACTTCGCCTGGCATTTGGGAGGGGTCCTACGACTTTGCCCCGACCAATATTGGCAGCTCCTTTGTTTATCGTCTTAGCCGGCTACGGAACGCCACGGGCCAGTCGATCAGAGAGGCGCAGCCCCGACAATTCACGCTTGTCGGCGGGCTGCAGAAATTGGCCCTGGCATATTTCGACGGACAGACCAACCTCCAGCCGGTTGCGCAAATGCCGGTGATCTCGGACACCTGGCCGCAGAGCCATCGGTCCACGGCATACGATGTCGACCAACGGCGGTGGTTAGTAGTTTGGCGGGAAAGCGCCGGGGCTGGACAGAAGACAGCTTTCACGCAGGAGCCCCCGTGGTTACCCGAGTTCCGCATAAGTGTTCGCGACACCTTCGTCAGCCCCATCACGAACCTGAGCATTACTCGCGGCTCGCCGCACGTCGCCGCCAACGACGAAACTTATGAGGCACCCGAGCTGTTCATGCTCCGGCACATCAATCACTTGCCCGAGTGCATGGTCGTGTGGACGGAGTGTCATGGCTATCCAGGAGACATCGTCGGCCAGCGCCTGCGCATTGTGCCGGAGGACTCGCTCTTCACCCTGCTCGATGAGACGGCGCAGCCGCTTGTATCGCCTGTTGTCAACACGCCCATCGCCTGCACCCAGGCAGATGAGGGGATGAGGTTCTACCCGGCTATCGCCTATGGCACCCAACAGAACCAATTCCTGCTTGCCTACCAATACGGCGCCGAAGCTGGGCAGTACGACATATTTGCCTCGCTGTACAATGGGACCTCGACGATTCCGGAGGCCGGGTCCTCTGTGGCCACCGCGGAAGGGGCAGGCTCCTTCGCCGTGCGGCAGAACTACCCCAACCCATTCAACCCGACGACGGAGATTCTTTTTTCAGTCCGCGAAGCAGCACAGGTGCGCGTGAGAGTCTACAATAGCCTGGGAGAGCTTGTCGGGGTGCTGCTTCGGACTCTTCGGGGTAAGGGCTTGCTAGTAGGAAGGGTCCTGCCTGAGCCGTTGATGGGCCCCCCTTCGTCCGAAGTGCAGTGCGCTGTTGTTTCTGGAGTTGGCCCACGTTAAGCAAGGACGCAGGGGAGGCGCTTGCAGTGAAATTGAACGATTTGAGGGTGTTCCTTCTGCTGGGGCTCGTTCTTAGAAACTGCAAAGACGCCCATCAAATTCGGGGCCACACCAATCCAGGAACTCGGCGCAGTGCGAGTAGGGCTTGCACGAAGCTCCAAAAGACGTCACTGCCCCTGGCACCGTCAGCACCAATCCGAAGGCGCCAGCAGTGATGACCAACGGCGACCCGGTCAGGGGGAACAGGGAATAGATCCCCCGTATCGAAGTTTCCCGCGCCTTTAGAAGCTTCGCCCTGATGCTGGTGAAGGCGATGCGGGCAAGAGACCGCCAAGCACGGTTAGGGGAGTCTTGTCGTCTCTCTCTCAGGGGCCAAGACGTGCTCCTCACTCGGTGGACCCCCAGTCGTTGCTTGTGGCCACCATCACAGGGGAGAAGCTCGGGCCAAATGCGGACGCCGTGTCGCAAAATTAATCGCTTGATTTTCCTCGGGGATTCTTATATATTTGCCCTGCAAAAATGGAAGGAGTTGACAGGCAGGAAGTATGGCACATCATCGATCAGCATTCAAACGCATTCGTACCAGTGCAAAGGCGGCAGCTGCCAATAAGCATTACCGCTCTATGATGCGCACCGCAATCAAGAAGGTGCGGGCAGCCGCAGACAAAGCCACGGCGGAGCAGGCATATCGGCAGGCGTGCTCAATATTGGACAAGCTGGCACTGCGGGGCATTATTCACAAGAACAAGGCGGCAAATGCCAAATCGCGCTTGGCGCGGAGGGTCAACGCCTTAGCCTGAGAGCAGTTACGAGCGTCTAACGGGCGCCGATGCCATTGCCGGTAACCCCCCTAATCCCGACGTGGTTTGAGGCGCCCGTTATCTTTTTGTCCCTCATGAGGAAGCGCTACCCCTGCGGTAGGTTGTAGTTGGGTGCCTCGGTGGTGATAATCACATCGTGGGGATGGCTCTCGCGCAACCCTGCATTGGTAATCCGGACGAAACGGGCGTTCTCTTTCAGTTCAGCGATGGTCCGCGTGCCGCAATAGCCCATTGCTGCGCGCAGACCTCCCACCATCTGGTAGATGCAGTCGCTGACCTTGCCACGATACGGCACGCGCCCTTCGATGCCCTCGGGAACCAACTTCTTGACATCCCGCACCCCCTCTTGGAAGTAACGGTCGCCACGACCACCGCGCATGGCGGAAAGTGAGCCCATGGCTCGGTAGACCTTGTAGCTGCGCCCCTCAAGAAACACCACCTCTCCCGGGCTTTCCTCCGTACCGGCCAACAAGTTGCCCAACATGACACTGTCTGCACCTGCGCCTATGGCCTTGGCGATGTCACCGGTCTGCTTGATGCCGCCATCAGCGATGAGGGGCACGCCGTGACGCTGGCAGACCTCTGCGCAGCGCATGATGGCCGTCAGCTGCGGCACCCCGACGCCAGCTACCACACGCGTCGTGCAGATGGATCCCGGGCCGATGCCCACTTTGACCGCATCCACGCCGGCGTCAATAAGGGCCTGGGCTCCTTCCGGGGTGGCCACGTTGCCGGCGACAATCTCCGCGTGCGGGAATTCCTTTCTGAGCTTGCGCACCGTATTGATGACACCCATAGAATGGCCATGGGCGGTGTCCACCACCAGCACATCGGCCCCAGCGGCCAGCAGTGCCGCGGCGCGCTCCATGGTATCGGAGGCCACGCCTACGGCCGCGCCCACACGCAAGCGCCCGTGCTCGTCCTTGGCGGCATTGGGGTACCGCTTCCTGCTCAGAATATCCTTGACAGTGATAAGCCCCCGCAGTCGATTCTCCTCATCCACGATGAGCAGTTTCTCCACCTTGTGTTTGCGCAAGATGCGCTCGGCCTCATCGAGCGTAGTGCCAGGGGGTGCGGTGATCAAAGGCTCTTTGGTCATCACTTGGTGCACCGGCTGGGAGAGGTCTGTCTCGAAGCGCAGGTCGCGATTGGTGAGGATGCCCACTATCCGCTCGCCGTCCACTATCGGCACACCGGAGATGCGAAACCGCTGCATGAGCTCTACTGCCTCGGACACCTTGCGATCCGGCGCCAAGGTAATGGGGTGCAGGATCATGCCGCTCTCGTAACGTTTGACTTTGTCCACCTCCGCTGCCTGGTCTTCGATGGACATGTTCTTGTGGATGATGCCAATGCCACCCTCCCGCGCGATGGCGATCCCCATGTTGGCCTCGGTGACGGTATCCATGGCTGCGCTCACCAAGGGGATGTTGAGCTCCAGGTGACGGGAGAAGCGCGTCCTGGTGTCCACCTCCCTAGGCAGGACCTCGGAGCGGGCGGGGATCAAGAGAACATCGTCAAAGGTAAGGCCTTCATAGAGGATTTTCTCGGGCATAGAATTCTCCAAAAGTGAGTGTCATCTTCACAGCGGTCCGACCACTGCCTCGGCTGCGGCCACGACACGACCATCGTTGATAAGCTCCTTCACCACCTCGATGTCAGGCTGGAGCAAGCGATCTTCGCGCAACGTGGGCACATGTTGCCGCACCACGGCATGCACGGCGCCGGTTCCGGGTCCAGGTTGCAACGGCCGGCGAAGATCCAGGGCCTGGCACCCACAGAGAAGCTCGATGGCCAGCACATGCCGGCAGTTGCCCACTACCTCGGCAGCCTTACGCGCCGCCCAGGTGCCCATGCTGACAAAGTTCTCCTGGTTTGCCGAGGTGGGAATGGAATCCACCGACGCGGGGTGGGCCAGCACTTTGTTTTCGGAGACCAGGCTGGCGGCGGTGACCTGGGCAATCATCAAGCCCGAGTTCAGTCCCGGCTGTGGAGCTAAGAACGCGGGCAGACCGCTGGCCGCAGGATCGAGGAGGTCGTGGATGCGCCGCTCGGCGATGCTGGCCAATTGCGCCGCAGCGATCGCCAGGGCATCGGCAGCCAGGGCGATGGGTTGCCCATGAAAATTGCCTCCCGAAAGTACCGCCTCGTCCTCGGCAAAGACCAGGGGGTTGTCCGTTGCGGCGTTGAGCTCCGCGCTGACGATGTCGCGCACGAAACGCGCCGCCTCGCGCGCCGCCCCATGCACCTGCGGCACACAGCGCAGACTGTACTGGTCCTGCACCTTGTGACACTGGCGGTGGGAGGCGACAATGGGGCTGTCCTGCAGCAAGCGCCTGAGGTTGTGCGCAGAGGTCATCTGCCCGGCCAGGTTTCTCGCTCTGTGGATGCGCTCGTCAAAGGCGGTAGCGGTGCCGAGCATCGCCTCCACGGAAATCGCCGCAGCAATGTCGGCCACTTTGAGGAGCTGTTCGAACTCCACCGTTGCCAAGGCTAAGATGGCGGTCATCACTTGGGTGCCGTTGATGAGGGCCAGTCCCTCCTTAGCCGCCAACCGCAGCGGCGCGATTCCGGCCTCGGCCATGGCAGCACCCCCAGGCAACCGCCTCCCCCCGTAGAAGGCCTCCCCCTCGCCGATGAGGACTAGTGCCATGTGCGCCAGCGGCGCCAAGTCGCCAGATGCCCCCACCGAACCCTTCTCGGGAATGACCGGCAGCACTTCCCGGTTCGCCATATCGATCAGCGTCTGCACCACTTCGAGCCGACAACCCGAGAGACCTTTCGCCAGTGCATTCGCCTTGAGCGCCAGGATGGCCCGCACGGTGGCGCGAGCCAGTGGCTCTCCCGTGCCCGTGGCATGGCTGAGCAAGAGGTTGTACTGCAGGCGGTCTATTTCCTCGACCGGAATGGTGACCGTACTTAGTTTGCCAAAACCTGTGGTGACGCCGTAGAGCACGCTATGGCGTTCGATGGCTGCCTCGATACACCGCCTTGACGAATCGATGCGCGCCGTCGCCGAGGGGGCAAGGGCCAGCGACGCACGGCCGTGAGCCACTTCCCACAGCGCCTCTAAGGTGAGAGAGTCGCCGTCGAGTTCGACCACTGGGGTCATACAAGGGGTTAGCTCTATTGGGTGTCCTTCCGCATTGGTGGGCAAATATTAGGGAATATTTGCCAAATAATCAACTTGTTTTTTGCCAATGCGGGAAACTGTGGGAGCCGACGTGCGGAGAAAAGAGGAAAAGCGTTACACCGCCAGCAGCTCGAGCGCCGAGCCATCGGCGAAAAGCTCGCTTGGGGTTTCTTCGAGAGAAGCTTGTGCGCTCGCATAGTTGTCGAGCAACTCGCCAAGCTCTGCCGCCAAGGTGCGTGCAGGGACCGCTACGATCTCCGCCCCTATGCAGAGCGACGCCAGAATCGAGGGCACGCGAGCAAGGAGCGCCCTTTCCTCCGGGAGGAGCGCAGGTGTTCCCTCAGACCACCTCTCGGCCAGGGCGCCCAGCGCCTTAAGAATTTCGTCCACCACTTCCTGCTGCAATGGCGCGGGACGATCTACCTCCTGACACAAGTGGGTTAACTCCCCAAAGGAACTGCTCCCCTGGCCACGCAGAACGCCGTCGATGGCACGGCGCAGGCGCCTGACAAAGTCCTCGGGCGGCGTGGGTGTAAGCTCTGGCTCCATGGTTTCTGAGGCCATGAGTTCTGCACACGCCACCGCGAACTGCGGCTCTCGCACGTCGAACCACGATTCTGGCTCAGTGGGTGAAGCCTCTTCCGCAATAGGCTCAGCCTCAGGTGCCTCCGTTGCCAAAGGCTCCATGAGGCACACGACCAGCGAAAACCTGTCCCCCATGTGCTCATCGGGGCGAAAAGTCACGGTAACTTCGACGTCTGCCGCCTCCCTCTTGCGCGCGTGCTCGGCCAGCTCAGCAGCCGCCCGAGCCGCCCGGTGCGCCTCGCCCTCGATATGGCAGAGCAGGTACTTCCCGGGGCCGGAAAGGCAATGGTCCTCCTTGGCTGGCAGTCCCGCGTCCAAGGCCGCACGCAGGTTGCCAAAATCCAGACCGTCGCTCACTGCCACATGGCCTACCAGCTTCTTGCCTGCAGCAGCTTGGCGAAGGGCGGCCAATAAGGGGCTCTCCTCCCCGAGGCGTGGTTGCAGGTGACGGAGCACAGCTACGAGCGGGTGGCTGTCCAGCTTCCCCACTTCTTCGCCTTGCCGCTGCGTCGAAGGGTCTCCGATGCACAACAGCACATTAGCCTCTTCTCGTAAGCGTGCAACCCCTTCGGCGGCGCAACGTTTCACATTGGAGTCCCGAGGCGGCTGGGCTGGCACCACGGCGACGGTGGTAACACCCATCTCGCGGGCGATCCCTGCCAGCACCGGCGCCGCACCACTGCCTGTACCACCCCCTGGCGCACAGGCGATCACCATCACCTCCACTCCTTGGCACAGGCTGCGGAGTTGATCGCTGCTTTCCATGGCCGCCGCCTTGCCGATGAGCGGCTCGCCGTCGCATCCTTGGCCGCCAGCCACTTGCTCGCCGAGGAGCAGCTTACGGTGGGCCAAAGAGTTGTGCAGGTCCGTCAAATCGGTGTCGGCAGCGACCAGTTCCACCTCATGCGGACTGCCCGAGGCCAGCTGCGAGACCCAATGGCAGCCTCTCCCCCCCACGCCGACTACCATCAGGCGCGGTTCCTCCAAGTAGGAGAGAAAAGAGCTGAACTCAGACGCGTCAGTCTGGCCCCCGTCTGCGTCGAGGCTCTCCCACAAGGAGGCCTCCTGGCCATTTTGCTCAATGCTGATCATAGTTCACAAGAGACCCTCAGAGTTCCTGAACTGGTCGTAGAGGCGGAGCACCGCCGGAATGTAGCCGCGCGTCTCGCGGTAGAGAACCTGATTGTTGCGGTTGCTGGCCAACCACTTTTCCGCCCGCTTTGGCCCGCTGTTGTAGGCAGCAAGGCCGCCGTCCACTTCATACGCATCGATGAGCATGGAAAGGTAACGGCAGCCAAGGCGGATGTTGTAGATGGGGTTGAACAGGATCTCCTCAGCCGTCGTCCACTGGATGCCCTCCAATGCCGCCAGATAGGCCCCGGTGGCAGGCATGATCTGCATGAGGCCCATGGCCCCTGCCGAGGAGACCACCGTCGAGTCCCACGTGCGCGCGCTCTCATGGGTGATGGTGGCACAAATGAGATCCGGATCGAGGTTGTCGTACTTGATGCTCATGTCATAGATTTCACGGCTGATCGCACGCACGCGCTCCGGCGAAAGCTTCGGGTTGTAGCGCCGCACTATGGCGGCGATCTTTTGCACATTGGCTTCGTACTTGTCGTTCACTTCGACCAGCCAATGCGCTTGTGCCACCCGCGTCGCCACCCCAACATTGGGCTTCCTTGCCGGGCTGTACATGTTAAACGTATAGCCCACCAGGGAAAGCGACGCACACACAATCCCTGACACCACGAGAATCACCCGCGCTTTGCGCGGCATTCCGTGGGTCTTCTTCAATCTGGCACTTCTCGTTCCCATATCCTCACACCTCACTTCCTCATGGCGGCATGTTCATCTGACGTGCCCGCGGCTACCCATGCCTCTGCGCCAGGTACCGCCGCCTTGGGCTGCTCGCGGCGCGCGGCTCGCAGCACACGGCTCACCTCTTGCCGGAGCTCCCCGAGGTCGAAAGGCTTTTCGATGAGCCCGTCCGAGCCGAGTCGCAAGGCATGTAGCTGAATGTGGTCGCTGGGGAAAGCAGTCATCATCAGCACCCTGGTATGCGGGTGGCTCTGGCGGATGCGTGACAGCAACTCAAGCCCGTCCATCCCCTTGAGGCGTACGTCACACAGAACGAGCCCGTAGGGCTTTTGGGCCATCTCTGCCAAGGCCCATTCCGCCGAAGGGGTGGTGGTCACTTGACCCACGCCGTCCAGTTTGCGCAGGGCGCCTGCCACTCCCACAGCCACGTCCTCTTCGTCTTCCACAACAAGAATGTTCACAAGTCGTTGCGTCATCTCTTTTCCTTCCGTTGCCGACCAGCAAGCTGCAACTAATATGCCACGGCGTTCTCCTGGCCACAGAGGTGCCCCTTCCCGACCTCTGAGGCCTCGGCGTAGTGTCCTATTATTGCGCACCTTATGAGCCTGGACACTCGCCCCTCAGGTTGCAATTTCGTCACAGCCGTGGTGGTCTCTGGGGAGTGGCCGAAATTGTCCCAGAAATGCCACACATGGGGATATGGTGGGCGGAAACGAGACAGCAGGTCCAAGGCGCAGGTGAGGGTCCCAACACGAGGGCTCACCCGGCCTCTACGGGGCAGGAGACCGGTAGTTACTGCCTATTCCACGCCGTAGCTCTTCAGCTTCTCGCGCAGGGTGGAGCGGGAAATGTTGAGGGCACGAGCGGCCATCGACTTGTTCCCCCCGTACTTTTCCAGCACCTGCAAAATGTGCCGCTTTTCGACCTCGTCCAGGGCGTCGGGCACGCTCGTGGGCTGGGTTGTCGCAGTGATGGGCTTGGGTGCGAAAGGTGCCGCACCAAGATGCAACAGGTCTGCGGTGAGCAGATCTCCAGGGCACAGGATTACGGCACGCTCGATGACGTTTTTCAGCTCACGCACATTGCCTGGCCAGGGGTACTCCAAGAGGAGTCGCTGGGCTTCTTTGTCGATCCCCCGGATGTTCTTGTTGAACTCGCGGTTGTTCGCCTCCAAGAACAGCTTAGCAAGGGGGATGATGTCCTCCGGGTGCTCACGCAGCGGCGGCAGGTCAATGACCATCACCTTCAGGCGGTAGTAGAGGTCTTCGCGGAAAGTGCCCTCGCGCACGCATTGCGCCAGGTCGCGATTGGTTGCCGCGATGATGCGCACGTCCACCTCGATGTCGGCGGTGCCGCCTACGCGGCGAAAACTGCCGCTTTCCAGCACTCGCAACAGCTTGGGCTGCAGTGCCGGACTCATGGAGGAGATTTCATCCAGGAAGATCGACCCCCCATGGGCCATTTCGAAGATGCCTTTCTTCATCGTCTTGGCATCGGTGAATGCCCCCCGCTCGTGGCCAAAGAGCTCGCTTTCTAACAGATTCTCCGGAATGGCCGCGCAATTGACCTTGACCAGCGGCTTGTCCGCACGCACGCTGTTGCGATGGATGGCGTCCGCCACAAGCTCCTTGCCGGTGCCACTCTCCCCCTGAATGAGCACCGAGGTGCGCGGCGTCTCGCTGACGATCTTGATCAGCCGCCGCACCTCTTGCATCTGCGGGCTATCGCCAAAAAGTTCCGTCAAGGGTGAGCGCAGGCGCTGCTGCGCTTTCAGCTGGGAGACCTCCAACTTCAGACGAATGGTCTCCAGCGCCTTGGCGACCACCATCTTCAGCTCATCCAGCTCGAAAGGCTTGTTGAGGTAGTCGTAGGCCCCCGCCTTCATGGCGGCCACTGCTGGCCGTGGGTCAGAGACGGCGGTGATCATGATCACCAGCACATCTGGGTCAATCTCCTTGATGTGCGCCAGCACCTGCAAGCCGTCCATCTTTGGCAAACGCAGGTCGAGGAGCACCAGGTCCACCGGGTACTTTTCCACAATCTGGATGGCCTCCTCGCCAGTGTAGGCGGTCCTCACGCTGTACCCTTCCCGACGCAGCACATCGGCCAGCGTCTGGCACATGTCGCAATTGTCTTCCACGATGAGCAGGTGTGCGCGCATCCCTTGTCAACCCTCCGTGGGGATAAGCAGAGTGAACGTGGTGCCTTTGCCCTTCTCGCTTTCCACGCGAATCTCTCCGCCGTGCTCGTTCATGATCCGGTAAACGATGGACAGCCCCAAGCCAGTTCCCTCGGGCTTAGTGGTGAAGAATGGGTCAAAGACCCGGCCCAGGTTCTCCGGGGCAATGCCGCAGCCGCTATCGGTCACGCTCACCTCCACAAACAGGCTCTCCTGCAGCAGGGTGGGCAATACGCCCCGGCGGCGGTCGATGGCCCTCAGGGTGGTCCACACCGGCTTAGCCGCAATGTGAATGGTCCCGCGCTCCTCGATGGCGTCCACGGCGTTGAGCAGCAGATTGAGAAAGACCTGCTGGATCTGGTCAAAGTCGACAAAGACAGGGGGCAAATCATCGGCGTACGAGGTGAACAGCTCAATGCCCTTGCTGCGCATCTTCTGCCCCACCAGAGCAACCACCTCCTGCACGATGTCCTGCAGGCGATGCGGCCGCCGCATGGGTGGCTGCGGGCGGGCAAACGAAAAGAAGGTCCTCAACAGCGCGTCAAGCCGGTCCACCTGGCGCACGATGCGTTCCAGGTACTCGCGGCGGTGGTCGTCCGCGTCGCTCTCCTCCTGCAGCGACTGAGCCATCGTCTTGATGCCGGCCAGCGGGTTCTTGATTTCGTGGGCGATGCCTGAGGCCAATACCCCTAACGAAGCCAGCCGGTCCATCTTGATCATCTCGGCCTGCAGACGCTTGATCTCAGAGATGTCACGAAAGGAAATGATGGTACCCACCCGCTGGTTGTTGTCGTCCAGCCGCGGCGCCACCGAGAAGCCAATGTGCACCGGCTTGCCACTCTTGGTGGGCACAATGAGCTCGCGGTTCCACAGCGAATGCCCGGGGCCGACGATGTTGGGGAGAATCTTCAGGCAATCCTCTTTGGGCAAAATCTCCTCCAGCGGCCGGCCAGTGACCTCCCGGGCCTTGTAGCCGAGGATCTCCTCAGCCGCGGGGTTGAAGGAGGTGATGCGATTCTCCAGGTCGAGCGTGATGAGCCCGGCCTGCATGCTCTGGATGATGCTCTCGTTAAAGTTCTTGAGCTCGACGATCTCCTGTTCCAGTTGCTTGCGCTGCGTAGTGTCGCGGGCGATGCCAGCCACGCCAGCAATCTGTCCCCTTTCGAAAATGGGGTTGATGTTTGCTGAAAAGTAGCGCACCTGACCATCGGCGCAGCGGATGCGCATTTCGAAAATCTTCGCTCGCCCCTGGAGCGTCTCTTCCAGGTTGTGAGCGGTCTCGGCCCGGTCCTCAGGGACGACCACGTCCACTAGGCGCTGTCCCAACCAGTCCTCGCGGTGGAAGCCGGTGAGCGACGTGACCTGGCGGTTCAAGAAGCGGAAACGACCCTCGGCATCCAGGGTGAAGATCAAGTCATTGACGCTCTCGATGAGCTCTTGATACTCGTACTGCGTGCGCCGCAGCCTCCGCCGCATCCCCTGGGCGCGTGATTCTGCCCGACGGGACTGCACCACCGCCTCCAGCACCGTGCGCAATTCTTGCGGGCCGACCTCCTGCGGCAACAGGGCGTCGACGCCCATGCCAAAAAGGGATTCGCGTTCTTCGGCTGGGAGCAACGGATCGGAGAGAACAATCACCGGTGGGTGCTCTTGCGCAAGCGCATGCAGCGCGCGCAGCACCTCTTTTGCCCCGCCAGAGGTCGCCGATTCCACCACGACCAGCGTGGGCCCCTCTCGGGCAACTGCTTGCAGCGCCAAGGTCGGGTCAGCAAAACACTCGACCTCGCCCCCCAGCACGGCCGAGAGCTGGCAGCGCTCCGGCCGCGGCGAAATAACCACGACCTTGTCCTCAGCAAGCAAGGGCAGCTCGTCTTTGCGCACGCTTGCCGCCGCTGCGCTCAGATGCACAGGCGTTTCCCCTTCCTTCACAGCCACCTCACGCAGACTGCCCTTGCCACGCGCGGAAGACTTTCACAACACCTCGCCAAGGCCGGCGCACCTACGCTCATGGTGTCTGACCTGCCATGCCAAAGCCGAACGGGTTCTTACCAGGTCCGCCGTTACCACCCTGTGCGGCAGCCATCATGCGCAACAGACTGCGGCAGCGGTTGTAGATTGCGGAAAGGTCGAGCCGCTGGTCTTCGGAAAGGCCACACGGCTGTCGTTCAAGCACCGCCTTAGTCAAACCGGCAATGGTGCTAATGGACTCCTCCAACTCCTCTGCGGGTACTGGCGACACCGGTTTGGCCGGCGCCTGCGGCACCCGCCCGAAGCGCTTCTCGTAGCGACTGCGGCGAATAAGGTTGTCGACGATGTTGAGGAGCTCGTGGCGGCCAAAAGGCTTCACCAGAAACGCCAACACCCCCATGCCGAAGAAGCGCTCGGCCCGCCCGTAGAATTCCGCCCGGGCGGTCAGCATGAGGATCGGCACCGTGCTCCATTTGGCATAGTTGGGGTCATAGCGGATGATCTCCACAAACTCCTCACCGTCAAAGTCGGGCAATGCAAAATCCAGGATGATGATATCGGGGTTCACTTCGCGCAGCTTGCGCAGCCCCTCTTCGGCAGTCTCGGCAATGCGCAGGTCATAGACGGGGTCGCCAAACACCCTCTTTGCCAACCGTTGCATTTCCGGGTCGTCGTCAATGAGGAGGATAAGATCCTTTCCCATGTGCGCCTCTCTCCCTGGTAGAGATGCCAGAAAGAGGTCCTCCCGCGCCCGTCACCCAATCCGTCTCACTCTTTCTGCTCGACAGCCGTCAGCTCCTTTACTCCTGCCACGGGGAAGGTGATCACAAACGTGGTCCCTTCCCCCACCTTGCTGCTCACACTGATGGTGCCCCCATGCACTTCCACGATCTGCTTCACCAACGAAAGACCCAAACCCGAGCCGGTGACCTCGCGCACCCTCTGGTCTTCGGTCACCCGGTAGAACTTGTCAAAGATATGCGGCAGGGCCTTTTCTGGAATGCCATAGCCCTGGTCGATCACCGCCACCTGCACGGCGCGGGGCGTGCCAGTCACGCGCACCTCCACCTCCGTGTTCGGTGGGCTGTACTTGATGGCGTTGGAAATGAGATTGAGCAGCACTTGGTCGATCATCCCCGGATCGGCCAGTACTTCCGGCAACTCCTCCGCCACCGTAGCGCGCAGGTTTATGCCCTTGCGCTGCGCCACCGGTGCATTGGTGACCACTGCGGTCCTTGCCGCATCGCCCAGGTGCAACGGCACCTTTTTGGGCTGCACTTTCCCGGACTCGATGCGGGAAATGTCTAAGAACTTGTTGATGAGGTCGCTCAGGCGATTGGACTCTTTGAGAATGATGCCCGCGTACTCCATCGCCTGCGCCTTGGTGGTGCCGCGGTCAAGGAGCAGCTCGCTAAAGCCCGAGATGGACGTCAGGGGCGAGCGGAGCTCGTGGGCCACCATGGAGACCAGCTCGGTCTTCATGCGGTCGATCTCCTTCTCTCGGGAGATATCCCGGAGGATGGTCACGGTGCCGATGGGCGTGCGGTCCTCTTGAAAGACACGAGCCGCCTTGGCGGCCAAGGTGCGCTCTTTCCACTCCCCAGGGGGCTTGACGGTGATTTCTACCGGCGGGCCCTCTCCCTGGGCGCCGTCCCCTGCCTTCCTGATCAGGTTGAGCAGCCTGCGGTTCTTGATGAAGCGTCCGATGGGCCGCTCCAGCAAGTCTTCTTCTTTGACGCCAAACCATCTCTCGGCGGCGTTGTTGAATACCAACACCCGCTCTTGCGGGTCGGTGACAATGACCCCGTCCGCGATGTTGCGGATGATGGTGCTGGTCTTGCTCCGCTCGGCGATAATCTGGCTCAGGTTCATCTCGTTGAGCCGGCGGAGTTCGGTGGTCATGTAGTTGAACAGCTTGGCCAATCGCCCGATCTCGCCGCCCGAGTCGACTTCGATGCGGTGGGAGAAGTTGCCGCGGGCAATCTCCGTGGCGCCCTCAGCAAGCCTCGCCAAGGGCTGCGACACCGCCCGCGTCAGGCGCCGGGCAGCCAACCAGCCGGCGCCCGCCACCAAAAGCAGACCGGCAATGGCCGCGGCCAGCACCCCGCCCGCACTCACCGCACTGGAGCGCAAGAACACCACCACCACGACTAAGAGAATGGGCACCGCCCCTGCCGCCAGCAAGGCCATGTAGAGCCAACGGAAGAGTGTGCCATTTGTCGAGCGTCGTTGTGGTACCATAGTCGCGGGCGACTCAATCGTGCATGACCACGCGGTTCCGTCCCTCTGCCTTTGCCCGGTACAGCCGGCGGTCAGCCGCGGCGATGAGCTCTTCCGCCGTGTGCCCGTCCTCGGGATACGTGGCCACACCCATGCTGATGGTCAACTTGCCCTGTGGCTGCTGTTCGCGGTAGGCAAAGGGGAATTCCTCAACCAGCCCCTGCAGCTTCCGGGCCACTACACCGCTTGCCTGCCGGGGCGTCTGCACCAGAATCAAGGCAAACTCCTCACCGCCATAACGGGCCGCCACATCGATCTTGCGCACATTGTCGCGCAGCAGGCGCGCCAGCTCCTTCAGCACCTTATCCCCGGCCAAATGGCCGTGCGTGTCGTTGTAGAGCTTGAAATGGTCGATGTCCAACATGATGAGCGAAAAGCAGTCTTTGTGGCGCGCTGCACGGTCGACCTCGTGGGTGAGCTGCTCTTTGAAGTAGCGATAGTTGTAAAGACCGGTGAGGCCATCGGTGATGGCCATCTCGCGCAGCTGCGCCTCCATGGCCTGGAGCTGGCGAACCTTGTGCTCGAGCTGGTCGTGGAGCTGCTTGATGCGTAGCAACGACTTGACCCGCACCAACAGTTCCAGTTTGTTGAAAGGCTTGGTCACAAAGTCGTCTGCGCCAGCTTCCATGCCGCGCACCTTGTACTCCACCTCGTCGAGCGCGGTCACCATAATCACCGGCACAAAATCGGTGGCGGTGCTGGCCTTCAGCCGGCGGCAGACCTCGAAGCCGTCCATGTCCGGCATCACCACGTCCAGGAGCACTAGGTCGGGGGCCTCCTGGTCCACAATGTCGAGGGCCTCGGGGCCGCTGTGTGCCACGAGCACCTCATACCCTTGGGAAGAGAGGTGGCTTTTGAGCAACTCGACGTTAGCGGCCACGTCGTCGACGACGAGAATGCGCGGCTTGTGAGCTCGGTCCTTCACCAGAGAACACCTGCGGTGTCCTGCGCGCGGGAGTACAGTGAGATGAGCGTGGGCGCTATGCTGCCCCTGGTCGGTAGCAGATGTTCCCCATGCGTGCCGCACGTGCCTCATCTAAGCGGCTGACCGGCGTCGTCTGCGGGGCCCGTCTGGGCAGCTCCGGATCCTGCTCTGCCTCCTGAGCGATCTGCAGCATCGCCTCCGCAAAGGCATCTAAGGTCTGCTTCGACTCCGTCTCCGTGGGCTCGATCATCAGCGCCTCATGCACGATGAGCGGAAAGTACACCGTCGGCGCATGAAAACCCAGATCCAGAAGCCGCTTGGCGATATCTAAAGTCTTCACCCCTTTGGCCTTCTGCCGATCCCCGGACAGCACAAACTCGTGCATGGCCGGCCCAGGGTAGGGCAACTCGTACGCCTCGCGCAGCTTTGCCAAAAGATAGTTGGCGTTGATGACCGCACCTTCGCTGACCCGCCGCAGGCCAGCCGCACCCAGCATGCGAATGTAAGTGTACGCCTTGACCATCACGCCAAAGTTGCCATAGAAGGCGTGCACCCTGCCGATGCTCTCCGGACAGCTGTCCTCCAAGTAGAAGCGGCCATCTCGCACCCCAATCCAGGGGCGCGGCAGGAAGGGCAGCAGGAACTCCTTCACACCGACCGGTCCTGCGCCAGGTCCACCGCCGCCATGAGGCGTGGAGAAGGTCTTGTGCAGGTTAAAGTGCATCACGTCGATGCCCATGTCGCCTGGGCGCACGATGCCCAACAGGGCGTTGAGGTTTGCCCCGTCCATGTACATCAGCCCGCCCACCTCGTGCACCATGCGGGCCATCTCCTCCACCTGCGACTCGAAAAGGCCGAGGGTGTTGGGATTGGTGAGCATCAAAGCCGCGGTGTTCTCGTCCAGCACCGCGCGCAGAGATTTCAGGTCCACCCGTCCGTCCGGGCCAGAGCACACCTGCACCGGCTTGTAGCCGGAGATGGTCACGCTTGCCGGGTTGGTGCCGTGCGCCGAATCGGGGATCACCACCGTGGTGCGAGGATTCCCCTGGCGCTCATGATAGGCCCTGATAACCATGAGGCCGGTGAGCTCCCCATGCGCGCCTGCCGATGGCTGGAGCGACACCCCCTGGAAGCCACCGATCTCGCACAGGTAGCCTGCCAGTTCGTGCATGAGACGCAGCGCCCCCTGCACGGTCGCGACAGGCTGCAACGGGTGAACGTCCGTGAAGCCAGGCAGCCGCGCCACGTTCTCGTTCACCTTGGGATTGTACTTCATGGTGCACGAGCCGAGGGGGTAGAAGCCCTTGTCCACATGGTAGTTCATCACCGACAAGGCGACAAAGTGGCGGACCACCTCCACTTCGCTCAACTGCGGCAACTGCGGGGCCTGTTGGCGGATGAACTCCGGCGGCAATAAGCCATCTAAAGACTTTTCAGGCACATCCAGTGCCGGCAGCGAGACGCCCATTTGCCCTTCGCGACTCTGTTCGAAGATCAACGGTACCGGCATATTCACCTGTTGCTCATGATGATAGCTGAGAACCTTGCCCATTTGAACGCCGATTAAGGTACAACTTAATGCCTAAAATGTCAAGGCCTTTTTGGGCGGAGCCCGAGGAGCTCAGGAGTGAGCTACGGCCGCTTGGCACAGCGATTTGGGCGGGGCGACGGAGAGACTAGGCACTTGGGATTCGGCGCACTGCATTAGGCTCCTATTGAGATTTTTTCCAGGCTGTGGCGGAATCTCACGCGAAACTTGCGCACCATGTGATGCGGGTGGTACGACTCCTTGGCCCTACGCAGCCCAGGGTCGCCGAGGTCCTGCTCGCGGTTGACAAATGGCACCTCTGGCCAGAGATGGGCACACGCCTGCTGGTTGATGAGGGCAAAGAGCGGGGGAATGGCGGGATTGGCCTTCTCCAGGTGGACCACCGCCGTCTCGGCGTTGAGAAGCTCCCCAAGGGCAAACGCCTCCACTTTGCCGTCGATGAGCACCACGCCACCCTGAGCGCGCAGGTCGCGGAAGTGCCGCAACGCCTCACGCACCGCATCCCATTCGTCCACCAGGCCCAAATCGTCGCAGCAGCGCCGGGCAGCACACCATCTGCTTGCTACCTCCAAGCACGCCTGCACGTGCCGCTCCTCCAGGGGCTCGTACGTGGGACTAAACTCGCGCAGCGCGCGATTCACGTGGTTGCGCTTGCTGTGGTACTTTCTCCCGGCCAGTTGAATGAGGTCCTGAGTTAGGTAGACATAGTCGAATTGATCGCGATCCGGCTCCGCTAAGAGATCACCATCCTCCGCTGCCACCTGCGCCCAGCTTTCCTCCACGCGCTCCAGGCGAGCCGCCCGTGGGCTGACCTGCGTGCCGAGCCAGCTCAGGAACTCCCGTACGACCGCCGCCTCCGGCCGCGGACCGATGGGCTGCAGGCCATACGGCGAGCCGTCCCGGTCGCGGCACAGGAACAGGAGCCACTCGCCCAATTGCGCCCAGCTCACCTGGTAGCGCCACCGCCAGATGAAGAGGTTGGTAAACGTGTACTCAGAGGCCTGTGGCTGGCTCCGCCAGAGGAGCTCTTCGACGACGCTGCGGTCCTGAAGCTCGAGCGGCTTGAACGTCGGAAAGGCGGGCGGCATCGATCGTCCACTCACTGCGCTCAAAAAGTCCAGACGGCGCCCAAGGAGACGTAGTGGAATAAGGCAAAATTGTAGACCTGCTCCACATCGGCGCCGCCTTCCAGAAGGCGATAGCCGCCGTACACCTGCAGGCGTCTGTCTGCCGTCCACGTCAGGGCGACGAGCACATCCTCCGCGCGGCCCTGGGGCGCTGCCAAGGCATCTGCATCGACGACCAGCCCCAGATGCCCGCCTGGTTGCCACTGCAAGCGGCCGCTGAGCAGTGGCACAAAGCCCGTGTTCGTCGTCTCGCCGCTCAGGCCAGGGGCCTCGAGGCGAATGGCCGCGTCGCGGACCTTGGCCGTCAATCCCACGGCAAGCCGCACAGCGCCCGCGTTGTCCACGAAGCACCGATAGGTCAGGCGGTAAGAGTCAAAGCGGTAGGAGGCAGACAACGGCACCTGCGCAGGAAAATCCGTCCCGGCAAAGTGCACAGGCCTGTCCACCGCACCACTCGCCTCCAGGCGGAGCGGTGCCACGAGCAGACTCAGCACATGGCGCTGCGCAAACCCGTAGCTCAACCGCAAACGCACGAAGGCCTTGCTCGTGGTGCTGAGCTCCTGGGAGAGAGAAAGGTCGGTCCCCACCGAACTGGGAACGCGCACGTCGTTGTAGCCGCTCATCACGACGCCCGACTCCAGGCCAATGCTGACCTGCGCCTGTGCCGAAAGGGCCCACCCCAGCAGCAAGGCCACCAGGAGGCAGACCACGCCTAATCCCCTGGCAGGTCCTCCTGTTTGCTGCAGCGATTGGCCAACGCGAGTTGCCGAGCGCATCTGGCCCACCTTGTTGTGCAATGTCGTCATGGCAACCTCCTTTTCTGCGAATTCATTCTTCCTCATTGTGCAGCAGTTCCACTCCTTCTTTTGCCAAAAATGCCACAATCAGCAGGCCCACCAGCGGGTCTGAAAACCAGAAGCCGAAAAGATAGTTGGTCAGCAAGCCCAGCAGCAGGGCTATCGACAGCCACATGCAAACAAATGTCTCCTTAGAGTCCGCCACCAGGGAACGCAAACCGAGCCGCTGGCCCAGGCGCAGCTTCTGCGCGCCAAGAATTGGCATCACTACAGAGGAAAAGGCGGCGATGGCGATGCCGAAGGGCGAAGGCTCAGGCCGCTCCTGCCCGATCAACTTGCGCACCGACTCTACCAGCACATACAGCCCCAGTACCAGAAAGGTGAGGCCCACGAACTTACTGGCGCGGCGCTCGATGCGCTCCTCTCCTTCGGCATCACTCCTGCCATGCTGTCGCAGGCGCCAGATGAGCACGAGGCCGGAGAGCGACTCCACCACGCTGTCCAGGCCAAAGCCGACCAGCGAAATGCTTCCGGCCGCCCTGCCCGCGGCAATCGATGCAGCTGCCTCGGCCACATTGTAGCCCACGGTCAGGTATTCCAGTTTGAGCGCCCGGCGAAAGCCACGCTCCACGGCGGAGGCGGAGAACTCAGCGGCACCGCCCACCTCACGGGCCCCAGTATTCCCGCTGCGGAGCGCGTCTTCCCACTCCTGGGCGCCCTCGTCATGACACCGAGTCTTTGCCCCAACCTCTTCTTTGCGCGTCAACACGGCGGCTCCTGCCTCCCTTCCAGCATGGCGCGCAAGAGCTGGATGCGCCCGATGTGCAGGGCGGTATGGGCGGCAGTGTTGAGAAGCCAGTGGGCCACCGTCATCTCGTCCTGCAGCGTCGGGGCCGCCGAGTGAAAATCTTCCTCGCCCAGGCCGCTGATGTAGCTGATGCTCTCTTGGCGAACCTGCCGCACCCAGGAAAAGAGCTCTTCCACCGAAGAAATGGCACTCTTGATCTGTTCCAGTCCGGTCCACTCCGCGCCAAACACCCGGAAGGCTGGCGGCACCACCGGCTCCGGGAGCGCCTGCAGGAACTTGCCGATATGCACCCGTTCCCGGTGAGCGATGTGCCCCACGTGCCAGATGATGGGCAGGCAGTTGTCGCTCGGCGTCCAGAAGAGCTGGTCTTCGGTGAGGCCCTCCACCTCGGCCAAGGGGTCGCCGTACCAGGACCCGCGCCCATACATGAAAAGCAACACCTCTTTCCACTTTCTCATGGCAATGTCCTCGCATTGGGTTGCGCTGACGCAACGGCGCGCCCAGCCTCCCCCGCGCGCCACTTCTTTTCATAAGCCAGGATGGCCTGTACCAACTTTTCCGCGCCGAACTTGACCACATCGGTCGTCGGCAATCCTGTCTGCTGCTCCACCCTTTCCACCTCCCGCTGGGCTTCCTTCTCCGCCAAAACGCGAAGATTGAGCGCAACGGCCACCACTTTGGCAGGAAAAACCGGCTCAGCCATGGCTTCGTACAGGGCAATGGCCTTAGGTATCGGCGGCACCGGCGTGTTCTTTGAGCCGCGCATGATGGTGCGCCCGTACTCGTGGCAAAGGATGAGCGCCTGCGGTGCAAAGCCGTGCAACATGCTGAGCGTGACGCCGGAGTAGAGCGGGTGCGTGAGGGCACCCTGACCCTCGATGAGCAGATAGTCGTGCGCGGCGTTCTCCAGCGCGAGGCGCTCGGCAGCGCCCGCCACAAAATCGGCGATGACCCGGTCGAGGGCCATGCCGCGGCCGGAAATCATGATGCCTGTCTGTCCGGTGGCGACAAAGACCGCGTCCTTCCCCTGGGCCTGTAAAGCCCTTGTGACCTCCAGTGCCACGATCTTCTTGCCGATGTTACAGTCAGTGCCCACCGTGTGCACGCGGAAACACGGCAGTTCCTGCGCCCGACATCTGTTCACGGTCAGGTCGTCCGGCACGCGGCGCAGGTCCACCAGGGAGACGCCGCGTTCCTTGGCCCGCGCGGCGAGTTCTGGATCATCGCCGAGAAAAACGTGCAGGCCCGCCACCACATGGAGCCCCGCATCGATGGCCTGCAGGATGAGGGCGCGCCAACTGGGCGGCAACTGCCCTCCTGCCGGCGAAATGCCGATGAGCAGCGTGTCCGGCCGCAGGCTAAGCGCCTCCCGTAAGGAAGCCACAATGGGAATCCCCTTGCCCACGCCCAGGAGCTTCTCCGTGTCGCCTCCGGCCTGGGTGGAATCGACGAGGGCCACCACCTCGTCGCCGCGGTACCGCACCACGCCTGCAGCCGTCTTGCCAGGCGTGGGGTGCGTACTCCCCTCGGTCAGAATGACAAAGCGCCTCTTCTCTCGCAGCAGGTCAATTCCAGGCATTCAGGTTTCCCACCTTCGCAGGGTGCAACTCTTGGCCTCAAGTGCGCGGCTGTGCTCTGCACAAGCCATCAATCTTTCATTGCGAGGGCTCACCACAGGGCCAAGATTTTCGGCAGAAAGACGCACAGGCCGATCACCAGCGCAGCCATGGCACCCACCAGCACTCCCCCGGCAGAGAGATCCTTGACCTTGGCAATCGCCTCACTGCGTTGCGGACTCACCAAATCGGCGAGGCGCTCCACTGCCGTGTTGATCAGCTCTAACCCGAAGACTAAGCCGATGGCAAAGGTAACCGCCAGCCATTCGCTGATCGAGATGCGGAACAGCACTCCTGCCACAATGACCCCGACCGCAGCCACCAGGTGAATGCGCGCGTTGTGCTCTTCGCGCAGCACGGTGGCCAAGCCGCGAAAAGCGAAGCGAAAGCTCTCTCCCCTCTGTCGCAGGGAAAATGGGGTTTGGTTCATGGACATTCCTCAACAGCCAATGTAGCCGATCCGGGTGCTCACCAACCTGTTCACGGATGTCGCGGTCGTAGCCCATGACCAAGACTCGGCAGCCGTGAGCACGCAGCTCCTTGCGGAGTTCTCCATCTATCGCTTAGCACCGGATCTTCGTGCGCGGAATGAAGGTGAAGTCCTCCAGTACCATGATCCTGTCCTCGCCGGCGCGCACGCTGAGGGCGGAGCGCAACGCCAGCCTGCGCACCTTGCGGTTGACCTTGAAGGTGAATGGCTCAGAAAATGTTATCATCCATAGAAGATATTCAGGACAACACCTATGCAAAAAAT
>JACIZP010000185.1 GCA_014359355.1 Calditrichota bacterium
ATCTGGCGCGAGCACAAGATCAAGCAGCGGGAGTCGGTGGAGTTCATGATGGGTCTGATGGTGCGCAACGTGCCCACCATCTGTATCGACGGGCAGATCAAGTTCGTGAGCATCATCCCCTCCCAGGAGGAGCTGATCCGCGCCATCCAGGAGCGCATCAACGAGAAGCTGCACATGAAGCTGCGCGAAAAGCGCGGGCGGCTGGTGGTGCTGGGTGGGGCATGCGAGCGCTGCGAGCAGACCTGGGCCAATGTGCAGCAAGCCGTGCGCGAACTCGGTTCCACGGTTGAGGTGGAACGCATCAAAGACGAGGAAACAATCTACTCGTACGGCGTCTCGGCCACGCCCGCCATCGTCACCGTCAAAGAGCAGGTGCGCGCCGCCGGCAGGGTGCCTTCTGTGGAAGTCATCAAAGAATGGCTCAAGGAGCTGCAGTGATCCCGACTATTTTGCTCACCGGCTTTCTGGGCGCGGGCAAGACCACCTTGCTCAACCGCCTGGTGGAGCACTATGCGGGCAGGCGGCTGGTGCTGTTAGTCAACGAGTTTGGCACCATCGGCATCGACGGGCGGCTCCTGCGCAAGGGTGACTATGAGCTGATCGAGCTGAACAGGGGCAGCCTCTTCTGCATCTGCGTGCGCACCGACTTTATCACCGAGGTGGAAAGGATTGCGCGCGAGCTGCGCCCAGACCTCTTGCTGATCGAGGCTACGGGCCTTGCCGACACCAGCGAAATGGAGAAGATGTTCGCCCTGCCCACGTTGCGCAGTTTAGTGGAGCTTGTCGCCTGTGTGTGTTTGGTGGACTGCCAGACCTTCTTGAAGCTCAAGGACGTGCTCAGGGCGCCGGTCTCCCAGGTGCAGAACGCCGATCTGATCCTGGTAAACAAGTGCGATCTGGTGGGCCCAGATCAGGTGGAGCAAGTGGTGGCTAGCGTGCGCGAGCTTGCCCCCCGCGCACAGCTTCTGCGCACGCAATTTGCGGAGTTTCCCCTCAACGTGCTGGACAAGATCCGCAGACCCCAATCGCCTGTCAGCGGCCCGCTCGGGGAAGGACGTCCAGATCGCGTCTTTTCATACACCTTGCAGGCGGAGGGGGACTTTGATCGGGGTGGCTGGGAGCGCTTCGTGGCCTCGCTCGGGCCCGGCCTCATGCGCATGAAAGGGTTCATCTCCCTGGATGGACAGCGAACCTACGTCGACGCCACGATGACGCGCATCTCGTTGAGCGCCACCGGAGCGGCAGATGGGCGGAATGAGCTGGTGATTATCGGCCAGGGGCTGCATAGGACAGAGGTTGAGTCTGCGTTTCTTGGCGAACTGCGCGGCAGGTGAATTGGCGCATTGTTGGGATCGTGACACGGCGAATCTACCATGGAGGCAGGTGTGACGTCGAAAGAGCGAGTACTGAAAGCCTTGCAGCATGAGGAGCCCGACCGCATACCCAAGTTCGAGCTCTGTGTCAACTCGCCGGTGGGAAGCAAGGTGCTGGGCCGGGATGCCTGGGTGGGCACCGGCGGCTATGTGATGGGCAAGCTGCGCAACGACATGATCCTTGCCGGCAAGAGGCGCGAGTTCTACCAGCGCTTCATTGAGGATACCATCGAGCTCTACCGCAAGCTCGGCTACGACATCCTGGTCATCGACCCCTACGACAGCGAGCACGATATCAAGCCGAAAAAGGTGGGCGAGAACGAGTGGCGCTACGAGATCGGCGGTGGGCACTGGGCCCTAATGCGTTACCTGCCAGAGGAGGACCTCTACTATGAGGTCGATTGCAGCCTGCGCCAGCAGGGTATGGACGGCTTCCGTGCCATGGTCAGGGAGATGGAGAGGCGGGGACCCACCCCTATCACGCCGGACGACACGATGTTCGAAGCTTTGGACTATGCCATTGCCAACGCGCCCGACATGTTCGTGCTCGGCCACTACGACGTGATGCTGCCCACCTTTTCCTCGTGGCTGCCCCTCTTCTTAGAGGCCATGGTCACCGATCCCGGCTTGGTGAAGGCCTACCTGGACATCGTCAACGAGAACAACTTTCCGCTCCTCATCGCGCAGCTTGAACGGGGCGTGGACGGCATCGATGGGCGCATGGACTTTTGCGGCAAGAATGGGCCAATGTTTTCGCCGCGCCACTTTGAGCAGTTTGTCAAGCCCCATTTGCAAAAAATCACAGCCACCTGTCACCAGTACGGCAAACCGTTCATCAAGCACCTGGACGGCAATTTCAAGCCCATCGAGCGGCAGATTATGGTGGAGTGCGGGTTCGACGGCATCCACTCCATTGAGCCGGTGGCAGGCATGGACATTGGCGAGCTCAAACAGAAGTACGGCAAGCAGATCACACTCTGCGGGAACGTGGACTGCGCAGAGCTGCTTTCCTACGGAACGCCCGCCCAGGTCAAAGAGGCGACCCGCCAGGTCATCCGGGTGGCCGCGCCAGGCGGCGGGTTCATCCTTGCCTCGTCCAACTGCATCCATAGCCAGGTGCCGGTGCAGAACCTGATGGCCATGCTCGAGGCGGCCGAGGAATACGGCACCTATCCCATCACAGCGTGAGGGCCCCGCAAAGTGAGTCTGACATGGGTGACGTCTACGGCCCTTTTCGGCGCGCTGGCCCTTGCTGCCCAAATGGCGCACAGTGACGGTCGCACCCCGCGCGGCGATCTGTTCTGGGACGATTTCTCGCGCCCCTCGGACGAGTGGCAGGACATGCGCGTGTGGGGATTTGGCGCCTGGCAGGTGAAGGACGGCACCTTCGTCTCTCTGGACGACGCAACCCCTGAGCAGACCATCTACGCGGCCGCTCCTCGCTTTGCAACCGCATTGCTGAATCGCGACTACACTGTGGTCTTCCGCTATCGACCGGTGGCCGGTGCCTCCTATCTCTTCAGCCTCAACGTGCGCCAGCATGGATGGGACTGCTACAAGTTCGAGGTGGACGGCAGTGGCGTGGTGCGCATCGTGAAGGCAAAAATAGGGCAGCCTCCGGAGGTGCTCAGTGCCTCGCCCCCCGGGGTGGCAAAGTTTGGTCAGTGGCAATGGGTGAGGCTCGATGTACGGGGCGAGAGCCCACTGCTGTTGCGGGCAAAGCTGTGGCAGGGGGCGTACAAGGATGAGCCGGCTTTCTACGACGTGGTCGCAAGAGATGCCTCGCCCCTACCTTCTACGCAGCTCAACCTTGCAGTGAACATGGTGCAGCAAGGTGGGGCGCATACTGCACTAGACGACTTTTGCGTGCGGGCAGGTGTGCCTGCCAGTCCCATCTGGCGCTGGGCTAAGCTGAAGGGTGCGGGCGAGGCGTACCAGCACTTTGCCCGCGGAGTCCTCTGGGCGGCCGAGCAGGCGTTGGCGGCCCTGCTGGCGCGCGGCCAGACCACCTGGGCCTTGTACAACAATCTCGGCCTGATCGCCGCGGAAAAGGGACGCTTTGTCGACGCCTTGCAGTGGCTGGCAAAGGCCTATGAGCTGGCGCCTGGGCAAGAGGCGGTGCGTGCCAACGTCGTCGCGGCTTGGGGCGGGCTTGCCCATGATGGGCTGCTGAAGGAAGCCCCTCCTGCGGAGCAGCCTGGGCTGATCCTGGAGACAGACCGCGCCGTGTACAGCACTGCCGAGTCGGGAGAGTTGCAGTGGTGGCTGCTCACTCCCGCGCTCGGTGGCCCGGCCTGCGATTCCCTGCGGGTGGCCATCGAGGACAGTGGCGGGAAGGTCGTCTGGTGCGCTAATCACCCTGTAGCTTTGGGCACAGGCCTCTATGCTCACGGCGCACTGGAATTTGACCCGACGCATCTGGCCGACGGCGACTACAGGGCGGTGCTCTCTGGTGGGGAGAGAAAAACCACTGTGCCGTTTGAGGTCGCGTGCGGTGTTTATCGGGCGGTGCAAGAGAGGGTCGCTGCGCTCAAGCGGCAGGTCGCAGAGGGGCGGCGCGCCTCGGAGGGGGTGCACCCGAACGACTGGGCCAACGTTGAGGTCGCGCTCCTACCCGTGGAGCGGGTCCTCCGCCAGGCGCATGTGCCTGGTATGCTACGCACCCGGCAGCCAGAAATAGCAGCCGCTCTTGCGCAGGCGGAGGCAGCAGTTGCGGCTCTGCGGGCGGGACGGAACCCCTGGCGCAATGCCACCGGCACCTTCTTGCGCGGGTACTATTCCGAGATTGACGGCAGCCTACAGGGCTACGCTCTGCATGTGCCAGATGGCTATGGCGGAGAAAAGCCTTTCCCGCTGGTGGTCAATCTGCACGGATACGACCCCAGCTTCTCCGACTGGCGGGACAATCCGTTTCTGCCGGGCTTTATTCCCGAAGCCACCCAAGGCGGACGCTTTGTTTTGGTCAACCCTTTCGGCCGCGGCAACACGATGTACCAGGACATCGGTGAGCAGGACGTGCTCAGGGTGCTGGCGGAGGTGCAGCGCCTCTACTCCATCGATCCGGACCGCGTTTACCTGACCGGCGGCTCCATGGGGGGTGGGGGCACCTGGTACCTCGGGCTCCGCCATCCTGACCTGTTTGCCGCCATTGCGCCGGTGATGGGCCCGACGGACTATGGCTTCTGGCTGGGGGTGGACAGCGCCTCGACCTCCCCGCTGCAGCGCCACCTGCTCGCCAAGAGGAGCCCGCTCTCCTATGCAGAAAACGCCCGCAATCTGGCGGCGAAATGTGTCCATGGCGCCAAGGACGACATCGTCCCAGTCGAGCAGAGCCGGACGATGGTAGCGCGCTTCCGCCAGCTCGGCTACCCGCTCATCTACACGGAGTACCCCGAAGCTGCGCACGGGGGCTTTCCTGCGCAGATGGAGAAGGACAAGTACGACTGGCTTGCGGAGCAGTCCCGCACGCGCTGGCCGTGCCAGGTCGTCTACAAGACCGCCGACCTCAACCATCCCGGGTCCTACTGGGTGCGCATCGAGCGGTTTGACCATCTCCTGGACTTTGCCACCATTGTGGCCGAGATTACGGAGCAGAATCGCATCAGCGTGCGCACGGACAACGTCAGTCGCTTTCGCCTGGAGGTGCCGCGTGTGCACTGCGAAGCGCACCTGCCTGTCCAAGTGGAGGTGGACGGCGCTCTCTGCTACACGGGAGGAATTCCCCCTACGGGGGCTCTCTGTTTCCAGAAGGCAGAGACCGGGCAGTGGCTGACCTATCCCCAAAATGAAGGGCATGTCGCAGGCAAGCGCCCGGGCCTCGCAGGACCCATTTCGGACGTATTCAACGGCGGATTCCTGGTAGTGTACGGCACCGTGGGCAGGCGGCAGGAGAATGCAGCGGCCAAGGCGGAGGCAGAGGCCTTTGCCGAGCAGTGGCGGCGGTGGCAACACTCGTCCTGCCGGGTCAAGGCCGACCGCCTGGTCACCACCGAGGATATCAGGAACTTCCACCTCGTGCTCATCGGCGGACCGTATTGCAACTTGCTCACCGAGCGAATCCATGGTGAGTTGCCTGTCCAGTTCCTACGCCACGGCGTGCAAGTCGGCAACAAACGATTTTTCGGGGAAGATGTCGGCGCCGCTTTGGTCTACCCCAACCCGCTCAACCCGGAGCGGTATGCGGTCGTGCTGGCAGGGGTCAGCTGGCGCGCCGTGACTGGGGTGTTCAAACGCATCGGCACGGAATTCGACTATGTGGTGTTCGATGCCAGAACGGTGGGACGTCACGCCCTCCAGGGGACAATGACCGTGGAAGGCACGCCGCTACTTTGCGGCTTCTTCAACCAGGATTGGCAGCTCGACGAGCAGTATCAGTGGCAAGCGGACGAGCGCGCGCGCGAGGGGATCGTACCGCGCACCTTCCCGGAACTGAGGGAGGCAGAAAGCGGCAGAGGCACTTTCTATCTGAGCGACCTTGTGCCCGAGCACGTGCAGCAATGGATCGGGGTTCCGGAGCGGGATCGCACCTTCTGGGGAACGCCGCTCAAAGGACCAGGAGGGGCAACCAAAGGGATTGGCGTCTATCCCAATTCGCGCATTCGCTTTCGTCTTGACGGCAGATGGCATCACTTCGGGGCGAGGCTGTGTGTGGACCTGCGTCCGGACACACAAGGAGCGCAGGGCCTGGCGCCGCAGGAGCGTGTGCAATGTGCGGTGTACGGCGACGGGGAGGAGCTGTTCGTCAGCAGATTGATGACTGCTGACTCTGAGCCGGTGGAGGTACGGGTGCCCATCTTCGGCGTGCGGGAGTTGGAGCTGGTGGTGGGCACTACCGCCTGGCTTCCTGGCTCACCACTGGCCGTGAGTTGGGTGGACGCCAAAGTGGAGGGAAGATGACCGGAAAGGAACGCGTATTGGCCGCCATAGAAAGGCGCAAAGTGGACCGCGTGCCCTGGGTGCCGTGGGTGGGTGTCCATGCCGCCTACCTCTTGGGTGTGAGCGCCCAACGGCTTTTCACGGACGTCGACACCCTGGTAGAAGGGGTCCTCAAGGGCTACGAGTTGTACGAGCCCGACGGCCTCCCCGTGCTCTTTGACGCCCAGCTTGAGGCCGAGGCGTTGGGGTGTGCGTTGGTCTGGGCTGAGGACAACCCGCCGGCAGTGGCCAGCCACCCGCTTGAGGAGCGCGACTTGGCCGAGCTACGCTTGCCCGAGCCGGACCAAGGGCGCTACCCGCTTGCCCTTGGGGCGGCCCGGCGTATCGTCGCCGCCTTGTGCGACAGCACCGCCGTCTTTGCCCTGATTACCGGGCCCTTCACCCTTGCCCTGCACTTGGCCGGGGTGCGCATCTTCACCGACATGATCGACAATCCCGCCTATGCCAAACGCGTGCTCTCTTTTGCCAGCCAGGTGTGCGCGCGCACTGCGGCCTTTTACGCGGAAACCGGCGTGCATGTCATCACGGTGGTGGATTCGCTCACGTCGCAGATTTCCGCGCAGCACTTCCGGGAGTTCGTCACGCCCTTTCACCAGCCGGCCTTAGAGGTCATTCACCGGCATGGGCTCAAATCGGGGTTCTTCGCCTGTGGCGATGCCACGCGCAACGTCGTCGAGATGGCTAAGGTGGGCGCCCAGTTCTTCGGGGTGGACGAGAACGTCGACCTCGCCTATGCGCGTCAGGTGGCGGAGGAGCACGGAGTGGCTTTTGCCGGCAACTTGCCGCTGGCCACGGTCATGCTCTTTGGCAGCCCGGAGGACAACTATCGCGAGGCGGTGCGCTGCATGCAGGTGGCTGGCGGGCGAGGCTTTTTCTTGTGTCCGGGCTGCGACCTGCCCTTTGCCACTCCGCCGGCGAACGTCCAGGCAGTCACGCGCGCGGTGCGCGAATTCGGGCTTTGAAGGGAGCAGGCAATGGCCGCGAAAATTTTCATCGAGATTGTCACCCTCGACTCACGGGCGTGTAGCCCCTGCTACTACATGGTGGAGGCGGTCAAGAAGATCGTACCCCTCTTCCCTGGACAGATTGAGTGGCGTGAGACGCTGATCAAGACGCGCGAGGGGCTGGAGAGAGTGAAGAAGCTGGGGGTGGGCAAATTGCCCTCCATGCTCATCAACGGCGTGCCGGAGTTTGTGAGCATCATCCCTTCCGAGCCGGAGCTACGGGCGGCAGTGGAAAGGCACCTGCGAGACAGCTGAGGGCGGCAAGGCGTTGGCACTGCCCCCCTGCAGACAGGGCAATTGGGCCGCGAACCAGGGGCTTTTGTGTTGCACAGGTCTGCGCAGGGGGGCTCGTCCTCGCAAGCCGCGTCGTCAGAATCTCGCGCGTGAACGGTGCAGAGTCACTGATCAACCTGGAGGCACAGTGAGAATTGGCAGGCTGTTCTTCAAGTACCGCAGCTACACCCCGGTGCCACTCTTGGTGGCGGCTTTGGTGCTGGCGAAACCCTCGCTGGCGAGTGTGCTGCTTGGGCTGGCGGTGGCGCTGGTCGGCGAGGGACTGCGGCTGTGGGGCGTCCTCTATGCCGGCAGTGCCACCCGCACCACCGGACGGGTGGGAGCAGACCGTCTGGTCACCGACGGTCCCTACGCCCATGTGCGCAACCCCTTGTACATCGGCAACTTTTTTCTCAGCCTCGGCATCCTCATCATGAGCTGGGCGTGGATGCCCTGGCTGCTCATAGTGCTGCTGGGGGCCTTTGCCTTGCAGTACGGGAGCATCGTGCACGAGGAGGAGCGCTTTTTGGCGGAGCGCTTCGGGGACACCTACGCTGAGTACTGTCGCCGCGTGCCGCGCTGGATCCCTCGTCTGCGCGGCTTTTCCAACACCGAGCCCTCACGGCCGGTGCTGCGCAAGGCTCTGCATTCGGAGCGGAACTCGCTCCGTGCCCTGCTCATCGTCACGCTGCTCATCATAGCGCGCTGGCTGCTGGTGTGACGGGGGGTGGTGCGGCGCCTGGGGGTCTTCAAACAGAAAGAATGAGCAGCTTCGGCAAGTCCTCCGTCAGGCCTTGCGTGGCGCGGTTGGCGGGCTCAGTGGCCCCATGATTTCCTCACAGGTTTGGTCCGGGGGATACTCCTACCTTGGCGGTTTCTGTGCGCCCTCCGCGCGGAACCTTTCCTCGCCACGGCCGCCATGGCCCGCTGCGTCAGCCGTCCCGTGGGGCCACCTGCCGGTGCCAGGCGAGCACCAGGTGCGCTGGGTTCTTCTTGAGCGGCTCGACCCTCCACGAAAATCTCTTGCCTTTTTCGGGAAATAGTCTTACCATTATGCCCAGCGCCGGCGAGCACCGGACCGCACATGGCGGCCCAGGTGGTCGCCAGGTGAGGATTCTGCTATGGACAGAGACCCAATGCATAGACCGCAGCGCTCTGCTCTGTTGGTGCGCCTGCGCCGCAGGCCGCAGCCTGTACTGTGCGCCAGGCCCTGCGAGTTCCACGTCTCCCGCCAGGCGCGGGACCGCTACGGCTTTGATGAACACCTGTTCACCGCCTCGGGCAACGTCATCTTCCCCAACTTTCACGCCACCAGGGTCTTTGCGCAGAAAATGAACGACAAGCGCGACCTGGTGAATTTCCCGGAGCGGGCGGTACGCGCCGGGCAGCTCAACGCCATGGGCCTCATTGACGAGATTCTGCACTATGTGGCGGGACTGTTCCGCGCGCAGGTGAACCGCGAAGTGTGCGCACAAGCGCTCCTCTGGCTCGAGGAGCGGCTTGGGGCAGAGACCGTGGCCCAGACCCTGCGCCGCTTTGTGGATGAGTTCCCACCGCTGGCCGTGTACAAGGGGGAGATGGCCGCCGAGGAGTTTCTGCAGGGCGAAAGCCAAGGGGTGCCCAACCGCGAGCTCGCGTTGGAGGAGATGCTGCTCCTGTGGCTGGCCAACGTCAATCCCGCCTTCTCCCCGTTCTTGGAACTTTTCGACGACTCGTCGTTAGCCCGCACCACCGCTTACCGCGAGATGGTGCACAGCCTGCGCGAGTTTTTCGAGACGCAGCCGCGTTTCGGCCCGGACAACCAGAACTTGGTGGACATGCTGCGCAGTCCGGCCATCGCCGTGCCACACTCGCTCAGCGGCCAGCTCCACTACATCCTCGAGCGCTGGGGGCTGCTTCTGGGCAAATACCTGTACCGCCTCCTTACCAGCTTGGACGTTATCAAAGAGGAAGAAAAGCTGCGCATGGCCGGCGGTCCTGTGCCGACGCGCGTCTACGAGTTCTCGCGGCTGGCTGGAGAGCCGGAGCGCTTTAGCCCGGATCGCGAGTGGATGCCCCGCCTGGTGCTGATGGCCAAGAGCACCTTTGTCTGGTTGGACCAGCTGTCGAAGAAGTATCAGCGGTCCATCACCCGTCTGGACCAGATCCCCGATGAGGAGTTGGATCGTTTGGCCGCCTGGGGTTTTACCGGTTTGTGGCTCATCGGCATTTGGGAACGCAGCAAGGCCTCGCGGACCATCAAGCGGCTGTGTGGCAATCCGGAGGCGGAGGCGTCGGCCTATGCGCTCTATGACTATGAGGTGGCGGCCGAATTGGGAGGCGAGGAGGCGCTGCGCGTGCTGCGCGAGCGCTGCTGGCAGCGGGGCATCCGCCTGGCAAGCGACATGGTGCCGAACCACATGGGCATCGACTCGCGCTGGGTGGTGGAGCATCCCGAGTGGTTCATCTCTCTGCCGTATGCTCCTTTCCCCTCGTACACCTTTTCGGGCCCGGATCTCTCGTCGGATGCCCGCATGCAGGTGTACATCGAGGACCACTACTACACGCGCACCGATGCGGCAGTGGTCTTCAAGCGGGTGGACGCCGCCACGGGTGAGGTGCGCTACATCTACCACGGCAACGACGGCACCAGCATGCCGTGGAACGACACGGCGCAATTGAACTACCTCAAGCCCGAAGTGCGCGAGGCGGTGATGCAGACCATCCTGCACGTGGCCCGGCTCTTTCCCATCATCCGCTTTGATGCCGCCATGACCTTGACCAAGCGGCACTATCAGCGGCTCTGGTTTCCGCAGCCGGGCTCTGGGGGCGATATCCCCTCGCGCGCGGAACACGGCATGACCAGGGAGCAGTTCGATCAGCTCATGCCTGAGGAGTTTTGGCGGCAAGTGGTGGATCGTATTGCCGCCGAGGCGCCGGACACGCTACTCCTGGCCGAGGCCTTCTGGCTCATGGAGGGCTACTTTGTGCGCACCCTGGGCATGCACCGCGTGTACAATTCGGCCTTCATGAACATGCTCAAGAACGAGGAGAACCAGAAGTACCGCAGCGTCATCAAGAACACCATCGAGTTCAATCCGGAGATTCTCAAGCGCTACGTGAACTTTATGAATAACCCGGACGAGCAGACGGCGGTCGTGCAGTTTGGCAAGGGCGACAAGTACTTTGGCGTGTGCGTGATGATGGTGACCATGCCGGGGCTGCCCATGTTCGGGCACGGCCAGGTGGAGGGCTTTGCTGAGAAGTACGGCATGGAGTACCGCCGCGCCTATTGGGACGAGCAGCCAGATCTGGACCTGGTGCGCCGTCACGAGCGGGAGATCTTCCCTCTACTGAGGAAGCGCTACCTCTTTGCGGACGTGGAGCACTTTGTCTTCTACGACTTTTTCAGCCCGGAGGGGCAGGTCAACGAGAACGTGTTCGCCTACTCCAACCGCTCCCACGATGAGCGCGCCTTGGTGGTGTACAACAATGCTCTGGCGCCCGCGCGCGGATGGATCAGGACCTCCACAAGGTTCTTGGACGTAAAGGGGTCCAGGCAACTGCTGCAAAAGTCTTTGGGCGAAGGCTTAGCTCTGCACGCCGGTGAGGAGTTCTACGTCATCTTCCGCGACCACGTGAGCGGCATGGAGTACCTGCGCAGCTCGAAGAGGCTCTGGGAGCAAGGCCTGTACGTCGAGCTGGCCGGGTACCAGTACCACGTTTTTCTGGACTTTCGCGAAGTGAAGGACGATCCGCTCCGGCGTTACGCGCAGTTGGAGGCCTTTCTCAACGGGAGCGGTGTGCCTTCCATTGAGCAGGCGATGCGCGAGCTCTTCCTGCGGCCCTTGCATGAGGCCTTTGCCAAATGCGTGAGCGCCGCTACGGTGCAGCAGGTGATTGCCGCCTCCTCGGCCGACGAACACCAAAAAGAAGCGGCGGTGGCTGCTGCGGTCGCCTGCCACCGCGAATTTGTCGCTGAGGCCAGGCGGGTCCTTGGTCTGGAGGGGGAAGACGCCACGGTCACAGCGCGCACCGCCGAGTGTTTTGCAGCGGTGCTGCGCCTTGGTGAACTGGCCGCGCACCTGCAGCGCTCCCGCTCGGCCAGGGCGCGCAACGCTGGGGCAGCCCTGGCCGCCACTCTCCAGGACGTGCCGTTTGCTTGGGCGGTGCTCCTCTCCTGGTTGGCCGTCCGCGATGTTGGGCGGCTCTCTGGAGAGGAGGACGTGGCCATGCGCAGCCGCAGCTTCATCGATGACTGGCTATTGGGCAAAGAGATCGTGGCCAGTTTCCAGCAGTTGGGCTTTGCGGCTCCCCGTGCCGAGGAGGGCCTGCTGATTGTCAAAATCCTCACGAGCCACCAGCGCTGGTTCGCCGACACGACGCCGCGGCGGGGGCGCGCCTACCGCATCATGCGGCGCCTGTTCGCCGACGAAGAGGTGCAGCAACGCCTCGGCGTGAACCGCTACCAGGACGTGCTGTGGTTCAACAAGGAGCGTTTTGAGGACCTTGTGCAGTGGCTTGTGGTGGCTGGGGCGGTAGATGCCCTGGCCGACTACGCCCAACGCGTAGCCCAGGCAGCCCAGTGGCTGCTTCCTCATTTGGCAGTGGTCGACGAGTGGCGCAAAGCAGAGCAGGCTTCTGCCTACCAGGTGGAGAGGTTCTTCGCTCACCTGAGCTGATGGAGCGAGTGTTCCCACAGCTCAGGGTTAGGCCGTCGTTGGAGGAAAAGAGTTGACACTATTGTCGCGTCTTGGGGCAACCTCGCTGATGCTCGCGGTCCTGGGGGGCGCATGCGGACCCATCGGCGCGCAGGAAAAGACCACGAAGGTGCCGCGCCCGGCGATTCCGTGGGCGCCGCGGCAGTACCAGTGCGTGCGGGGCAGCGGGCTGACCATCGACGGTGCGCTCCTTGAGCCTGCCTGGGAATTGGCAGCGTGGACGGAGGACTTTGTGGATATCGAGGGTGAGGGGAAGCCTTCCCCGCGTTTCCGCACCCGCGCCAAGATGCTTTGGGACGACTCGTGCTTCTACGTAGGCGCTGAACTGCAAGAGCCGCACCTGTGGGCGACGCTGCAGCAGCGCGATACGGTCATCTTCTACGACAATGATTTTGAGGTGTTCATCGACCCGGACGGCGACACACACCTGTACTACGAGCTGGAAGTGAACGCCTTGGGGACCGCCTGGGACCTCCTTTTGGTCAAGCCGTACCGGGATGGCGGGCCGGCGGTGAACGGCTGGGACATCCGGGGCCTACGCGTGGGCGTGGCGCTCAAGGGCACGCTCAACAACCCGGCTGACGTGGACAGCGGCTGGAGTGTAGAGATTGCCATGCCCTGGGAGGCGCTCGGGGAATGCGCTGCGCACAAGGGTCCTCCCCTTCCAGGCGAGTACTGGCGCGTGAACTTCTCGCGGGTGGAATGGCAAACGCAGGTGGCCGGCGGCGGGTACGTCAAGGTCAAAGATACGGCTACCGGACGGCCGCTGCCCGAGGACAATTGGGTCTGGTCGCCGCAAGGGGTGGTCAACATGCACTATCCCGAGATGTGGGGATTCGTGCACTTTGTGGCAGACCCGGACGTGCCGGCGCTCTTGCCGGTGCCCCCGGGCGAGGAGGCAAAATGGTCCCTGCGCGAGGTCTACTATGCGCAGTGGCAGCACCATGCGGCTCATGGGCGTTTCGCGGAGAAGTTGCCCTTGCTACCCCTGCTTGCTTCTCAGCGCCGGGGGCTGCGCCTGTTTGTCGGGCCCGCGAGCTTTCTCGCCTGCCGTGCCGGCGCTGATGGCGGAACGTGGTGGATCGCACAGGACGGACGCGTGTGGAAGGACTGAACAAGGCGTGACGGGATGAACCTCACCACTCTTGACTGGGCCATTGTCGCGGGGATGTTTCTGTTCACGGCAGCGGTGGTGTTGGTGAGCAGATCGTACATGCGCAGCGTGGCGGATTTTCTTGCTGCCGGACGCACCGCCGGGCGCTACGTCATCAGCGTGTCGCAAGGGATGGCCGCCTTGGGGGCCATCACCGTGGTGGCCACCTTCGAGATGAACTACTACGCCGGCCTGCCCATGACCTGGTGGGGGTTCATGATGAGCCCCGTGGTGGTCATCATCACGGTCACGGGGTGGGTCGTCTACCGCTTTCGGCAGACCCGTGCACTCACCATGGCGCAGTTCTTTGAGATGCGCTACAGCAGGCGTTTTCGCATCTTTGCCGGAACTTTGGCCTTTGTTTCTGGCATCATCAACTTTGGCATATTCCCGGCTGTGGGCGCCCGCTTCTTCATCTACTTCTGCGGGCTGCCGCAGAGTGTGTCGATAGCCGGCATTTCCGTCCCCACCTTTCCGCTCACCATGGCCGTGCTACTCTCGATGTCCTTGACCTTTGTCTTTGCGGGTGGGCAAATTGCGGTAATCATCACCGACTTTGTGCAGGGGTTGTTTGCCAACGTGGTCTTTGTGGCGCTGGTTCTGCACTTTATGCGCGTCTTCGACTGGTCGCAGATTGCCGAGGCCCTGCAATCGGCCCCTGCCGATGCCTCACTGATCAACCCGTTCCACACCAGCAAAGTCGAGGACTTTAACCTGTGGTACTTTCTCATCGGCGTGTACGGTGCTGTGTACAGCACGCTTTCCTGGCAGGGCACACAGGGGTACAATGCCTCTGCCAAGAGCGCGCACGAGGCCAAAATGGCGGGGGTGCTGAGCAACTGGCGCGGTTTTCCGCAGAACATGATGCTACTGTTTCTGCCCATCTGCGCGTACACGGTCCTGCACCATGCTGCCTTTGCGGAACAGGCCGCGCAGGCGGAGCAGGTGTTGTCCGGCATAGCAAACAAGGCAGTGCGCAGCCAGCTGACCGTGCCAATGGCGTTGCTGCGCTTCATGCCGCAGGGTCTGCTGGGCGCATTCGTGGCGGTGATGTTGGCGGCCCTGGTGAGCACCGACGAGGCCTATCTGCATTCCTGGGGCAGCATCTTCATCCAGGATGTGCTGGTGCCGTGGCGCGGCAAACGTCTGGAGCCGCGCGAGCACATCAAGTGGTTGCGCCTGTCCATCCTGGGCGTGGCGGTGTTCAGCTTCTTTTTCAGCCTCTTGTTCAAGCAGAGTGAGTACATTCTGCTGTTTTTCGCCATCACTGGCGCCATCTACGCGGGTGGATCTGGGGCGGTGATCATCGGCGGCCTCTATTGGAAGCGCGGCACCACCGCCGCAGCCTGGAGCGCGCTCATCACCGGCTCCACAGTTGCGGTGGCCGGCATCGTCTTGCAGCAACTGATCCCGGATTTCCCCATCAATGGCCAGGTCTGCTGGTTCATCGCCATGGTGAGCTCGACGGTGGTCTACATCGTGGTCTCCTTGCTCCACCGCGGGCAGCCCTTCGACATGGACCGGCTGCTGCACCGCGGACGCTATCGGGTGGCGGAAGAGCACCAGGAGGCGGCTGCGGAGCCGCAGCGCGGATGGAAGGTGCTGGGCATGGGAAGAGAGTTCACCCGCGGCGACCGGGCGCTGTATATCGCCACCTACACCTGGACGGCCGTGTGGGTGGCCATTTTTGTCGCCGGCACCATCTACAACCTCACGCACAACGTGCCGGATGAGTCCTGGCTCACTTTCTGGCGGAGCTATTTGCTTATCGGCACGACGATCGCGGTGGTGGTGACCGTCTGGCTGGGGCTGGGAGGGCTCCGGGACGCGCGGGATATGCTCAACCGTTTGGCCACCATGAAGCGGGATGTCCATGATGACGGCACCGTGGAGCACACCCCGCGTGGCCAGTAAGCTGATCTTTCATGACAGGAGGAGCTGGCAGCGCCCGGCACTTGGGGGCGAGGTGCCACATGATTTCCTTGGCATTCGTACCGCAGAAGAGAAGCTGAAGAGGTGAGACCCATGGGTGCACTTGCACGCGCGAGTTCGGCTGTTGAGCTTATCTCCTTCTCCAACCGCACGAAGGAGGAGCGCCGCTTGCTGAAGCGTTTTGTCGACTTTCACTGGGAGCACTACCGCGACGACCCGCAATACGTTCCGCTCTTGGACTTTGAGTACTTGGGACTCAAGCTCCTTGGCATCCAGGGCTTTTTCGAGCCGCAGAACCTCTTCTTCAAGCACGCCGACATGCGCTTTTTCCTGGCGGTGCGTGATGGTCAGACCGTGGGGCGGTGCAACGCCTTTGTCAATCATCGCCACAACGAACGCTGGCAGGACCGGGTCGGCTTTTTCGGGCAGTTCGAATGCATCGACGACCAGAGCGTTGCCGACGCCCTACTGGATGCGGCTGCGGCATGGCTCAAGGAGCAGGGGATGGACACCATGCGCGGCCCCCAGAACCTGCCGGTCAACGAGGCCACTCCGGGACTGCTTACCGAAGGCTTCGATTCGCGCCCGGTCATGTACTACCATTACAACAAGCCCTTCTACGAACGCCTGCTGACCACCGCCGGCTTTGCGCCCATCAAGAGGGTCAAATCCTGGGAAGTGGCGGTCATGAACCCGATGGAAGAGAAGCTTGTGCGCGTGGCTGAGAGGGTCATCGAGCGCTATGGAGTGACCATCGAGACCTGGGACCAGCGGCCGCTGGCGGTGCGCAAGAGGGAGATGCTGGAGATCTACAACGATGCCTGGCACGACAATTTTGGCTTCGTGCCCTTCACCGAGGAAGAGTTCGATAAGATCATCGACGACATGCAGCTCATCATGGACAAAGGGCTGTTCATCTTCGTCTACGTGCGGGGCGAGCCGGCAGGCTTCTTTGGGGGTGTGCCCAACATCACCGAACGCATGCGTCCCCTCTCCTGGTGCCGTCGCTGCGAACTGCTGCGGGCGGCCCGCATGTTGCTCACCAAGGGGAAAACCACGGGGTTCCGGCTCGGTTACCTCGGCGTGAAGCAGAAGTTTCGTCGCCTGGGACTGGATGGGGTAATGCTCTGGCAGCAGAAAATCTACGCGCAGAAGAAGGGCTACCAGTACTGTGACATGGGATGGGTGCTCGAAGACAACGTGATGGTGATCCGCCTGGTAGAAATGATGGGCGGCATCCCCTCGAAGACGTACACCATCTACCAGCGGCCTATCGCATGACCTTGACAGGCGCGAGAAAAGTTGCGGTCTGACGAACCATCCTGGAGGGTCGACCATGAAAACGAAAACAGCTGCTCTGTGTGTGGCAGTGGCCTTGGCGGCGGTCGGCGGTGCGATGGCGCAGCAAGGGGCATTCGACGGGCTGTCCATGGGCTTGGGTACGTTGCCGCTGCTGTCCCGCGCGCAGACGCGCTCCATAAGTCCGGAGAACTTTACCGGCGAGAAGGGCAAGGGCGGAATGGCTACTCTGGAGCAGGGGACCGCGGCGCACGCAGCCCGCGACTTGGGCGTTGGCTGGAAGGTGTCGCCTTACATCATCATCGAGCCGAAGAAGACCTTCGTTTTGGCCGAAATCAAGGGGCCAGGCGCCATCCAGCACATCTGGATGACCCCCACCGGGAACTGGCGCTTTAGCATTCTGCGCTTCTACTGGGATGACGAAAAGACCCCGTCTGTCGAGGTGCCGGTAGGAGATTTCTTCGCCTGCGGACTCGGCAAGTACGCGCAGGTCAGCTCTCTGCCGGTGTGTGTCAACCCGGGCAGTGCTTTCAACTGCTACTGGGTGATGCCCTTCCGCAGGTCGTGTAAGATCACTATGGAGAACTTGGACGACCAGCAGATGACCCTTTACTACCAGATCGACTACACACTGACCGCCGTGCCAGAGGATGCGGCCTATTTTCACGCGCAATTCCGGCGCACCAATCCGCTCCCCTTCAAGTCCGTGTACACCATCATAGACGGCGTAAAAGGGTGGGGGCACTATGTGGGCACCTACATCTGCTGGGGCTCCCACAGCAGCGGCTGGTGGGGCGAAGGCGAAATCAAG
>JACIZP010000186.1 GCA_014359355.1 Calditrichota bacterium
GCCCTTCTGGGCAGTGGGTTCGAGGTGGCGCTGGACAGCGAACAGGAAGTGCAAGGGGAGATGCGGCGCATTCGCATGCGCACTTGGCTGGACGTCAACGCGGACATGGAAGTCAGGGCGCATGAACTCTTCGCGGGCCTGGGCGCGCAGCTGGGAGGTGGGACGAGCGTCGGCCTCACGCTCCGGCGGCTTGTGCTCCGTGGCAGGTGCAACGCCTACGCGGCAGTCGAGGGGATCGTGGAGATGTCCGGTGGTGAGTATGCCTTCAATGACCCCTACGATCCGCGCATCGACTTTGCCAGGGGAGAGCAGAACAGTTTGCACCAGTCGTTCTTTGCGGAATATGTCGGTGAGGCTTGGGGCGTGCGCCTTGGGGCGGCGCACCGACTGGGCGAGCATTTGCACTTGGGGCTTGCCGCAACCCTGCCAGCTGAGTTGCACTTCAGCGGACGAGATTCCACCGTCAACAATCGCATCCCCTTCATCCGCATGGAAGAAGGGGCGGGTGGAGATGTCGAGGACCTCATCGACGCCACAAAGATCGATTTGGCGAAGCTGACGCTCACTGAGCGTCTGGCAAGCCGGAATGTCTTCACTCCAGAGTTGCGCCTGCCCGGCTCTGTGCAACTTGGCATCCTGTGGCAGTCGGCAAAGGTGGCTTTTTCTGCCCACGTTGCCTTGTATGCCGGCCAGTTGAGCCTGGCACTGAAACAGGGCGACGAGCGCGGGCTGCGCCTCCGCTACAGCGGCGGCTTTGGGCTTGACCTTCGCTACTTTTTCATAGCAATGAGCAGCGACCTGGGCGATGAGGTCAGGCCCAGAGGAAGCGAGGGTGCGCCCATGCGTAACGTTCCTGTGCCCAGGCTCAACCTTGGCGGCCGCGTGCCACTCGTTTCTGGCCTGTGGCTCACGGCATTGGTGGGGGTAGAGCCTACGCCGCTCCTGCGCCTCAGCGCCCAGTACGAGTTCTAAGGGAACAAGGCATGCGGCAAGGGGTGATCACCATAATGCTTGCACTACTTGCCCTATTCCTTGCGCCTGAGACAGAGGCGCAGCAGGTACAGGCGGTGCGTGGCGCGTATCTACTGTCTTCTGTCCCGCCGCCCAGGGCGAAGATCGGCGACACGCTTGTTGTCTATCGTATGGCCGAGCAGGAGCTGGTGGCTGTGGGAAAGGTTGTGATTGACGAGCTCCCGCGTGGTTCTGCTATCTGTCGGGTGGCAAGTGAGGTCGCGCCGTACAAGGTGCAAGTCGGCGACTGGTTGGTGGCGCCGGATGGGCGAGTGCCGGTCGCAAGCCCCATGCCGGAAGCGGACCGAACAAAGCCGCAGGTGGCGGCAGTGCGAGGCGGGCAGGTAGTCATCGCCGGCTCATGTGTTCCGCGGGTTCCCGGAGACACCCTGGCTATTGCCCGGCGCAGCGACAGCGGGACGCAACCCATCGGCACAGCGCGACTCCTGCAGGTGGAGCCAGGCTACGCCGTAGCGGCCATTGTGAGCGAAAGCCCCAATGAGCAGATTCGCCCCGGGGATATGGTCAACTTGGCTGCGACAAGGATTCAGGAGGCCATAGCAGGGGCTCCTTCCGGCCCGATTCCGCGCGTGGCCAAGACGCGCGGCAAATACGTCTTTGTGACCGGCCTGCCCGAAGACTGGCATCCTGGTATGACCCTGGAGGTGATACGGACGCAAGGGGGGAGCACGAGAGTTATTGCTGCGGTCAGGCTCTCGGACAGGAGAGAGGAGCGCGGCATTGCGGTGCTGGTGAGGAGCGAACCAGGAGAAGAGCTGCAGGTGGGAGATCAACTGGCTCTGCCCGTGCCGTCGCCCCTCTCCAACGAGGACCTCGACACCTACTTCTTCGGCACCTTTCACCCGCGACGTTGACGGGGCTCTCGTAGGAAAAGCAGCCGTAAGCAGGGCAGTCAGCTGCGCGGTTGGCCTTGGATTCCTCGGCATCGCAAGTCAGGCCTGTACTGTCGTGAAGGCGGTGTTCTCGGTGCTCAGACTGCTCGGCGGCCCGGCTGCTGGTGGGGCTAGGGAGGTATCATGCAAAAGGACTTTCACTACTATGCGGTGATGGTGCTGGCGCACCTTGCCGGCTTTTCTCCGGCCGAGGCCAGAGTGATCGCCTACAGCTCGCAGTTCGTGGACGATTCCACCGATAGCGGCCAGGTGAAGGTCGGGGAATACTATTTCGACACCGTGCGCACCGCACACCTTGGCCTGCAATTCTTTACTTGGAACGTGCACAAGAAGATCTACTTCCCCTTTCATTTTGTCCCCGCCCTGCGTTGGGATGGCCAGTACTCGCCTTATGCCACCGCCGCGGATTGCGCCCTGTGCCGGTTGCCGGTGGAACGGGCCCTCGCCGAGCGGGGAGAGTTGAGGCTCTACCAGCTCGGTGTGGCGCTCCACGCCTATGCCGACTCTTGGGCCCACGAGGGCTTCTCTGGACGCCGCCACCAGGAAAACGACGTGCGGGCCCTGCGTCGCTACGTGGACGGTCAATGGCGCCGCTGCCGACGTGCCTGGGATGTGGTGTTGGACCTGTTTCGGGCCAGGGTTGGCCACTTGCAGGCCTACGCCTATCCTGATCTTCCCTTCGAGCGCTGGCGGTACGTCGACTACCGGGGGCGCACCTTCGAGCGGGATAACCCTGCACGCTTCTGCCAGGCGGCGCATGCAGTGTTCGAATGGCTCTGCGCGGCGCGCGGCACTCGCAAGGTGGGGGGCAAATGGGCCAGTGTCGAAAAGCGGCTCCGGGCGCTCTTTGCCGACGTGCCGGCTACGGGGCACGAGAGCCTCGCCGAACGCTGCGCTGCATGGGTGCAGACCTTCGCCGAAGCATTTGGGGGAGATGATGCAGGTCCCCACTACGACCACCGGGCATGGCGCGAGGAAGCCCTGCGCATTGCGCGCACCGGGGAGCTCGAGGGTTTTCTGCACACCCACTGGGTGCGCTTCCAAAGGGCCGCGCTCCGGCAGCGCTTCTTTGTGCTGGAGAGAATGATGTAGCGCTGGGGCTGGGGAAAACGCTCTGGCGCAGCCCCTGGAGTGGCCGCGCTGCGCGCCGATTTCCCGGCCAGCTGGTGGGAAGCCACGGCAGCTCGCACCGGTGCCCCTGGTGGACACGCCTCTGTGAGGGGACAACTGCACGGCCCCCTAATCCGCAGAACGGAAGGGCCCCTGTAGAACTGGAAGGTTGTACGCCGAGGCTGATGGTACTTCCCGGCTCTTTGCCTCTTGCGACCGTGGCCCCATGAGCCCGCTCGCAACCGGCACGGCTGGGTCGGGCCCCTTTGCGCTCGCGCGCACGCCCCCACAGGTTCGCCTCTCGAAAAAAGTCTTGACAAGAGGTCGTTTTTTTTTTTTTTTTTTTTTTTGGGCGCGGTTGTGACTGGAAGCAGGTTCAGCCAGGCTGGTGCACCTGGAGGGCCGATGGGCGATTGTGTTAGCCCGGGGCGCGCTCGCCAGATGAATCTGCTCGAGGAACCAATGGGTGCGGCAAAGGAGGGTGAGGCCACAATGGGGCCGGCCTTCTTGTCCTGGAACAACCACGGATGGCGCCTCCGGTCACCCCTGTTGGAACGGTGGTCGAGCAAACCTCCCGCCAGAGAGAGGGTTCGCTTGGGGCGTACCTCATCCTTCTTTCCACTCGGCAGGTGGTGCCGCCTCAGTTTGCAACCAGGCCCGCGCACAAGCCTTCGACGACCGATTCTGAGGCACGGAGCCTCCGGGCTCTGCATGCTCCTCGCCCTCTTCTGCTTCGCCTGTCGGCCTTCGGCGACCATGGCACAGCAACGCTCCTTCCGCATTCCTCCCGGTTGGTTGCACTTCTCAGCAGAGCGCGTGGTGATATCGTGTTGGCCAGGGCAGGTGCTGGTAGAGGGGTCATATGTGTTCCAGAACTTGCGCAAGGGCACTGTGGCAGCAACGGTGTGTTTTCCGGTGGCGGTGGATGAAGAGCAGGGATTTCCCTATGAATGCGAGGTGGAAGGGCACGAGTTCTGGACGAGCGCCGGCGACACAGCTCTCTTTTGGGCAATGAAGGTCAGGCCCGCCGTTGCGGAGACGGTCAGGGTGAGGTACCTGCAAGAGCTGCGCGGGCACAAGGTACGGTACATCTTGCGCACCACTGAGGCCTGGCCAGCGCCTGTTGGAGATGCGGAGTTCGTGGTCGCAGTGCCGGCCAGCTGGCAAGGGGTTGAGCTCTCCCTGCAGCCTGATTCTACATGGCAGGAAGGTGAAAGGCGTTTTTATCGGGTGAAGAGGAAAGGCCTGCGCGCTGACGTTGATCTGGTCCTTCACTGGCAATAGTGGCCTGGGCCGGCCGGGGAAGCCTATGTGGCGAGAAAGAGTGCGGGCCTGCAAGGGCCCGGGTCCGCAAGGCAATGTCGGTACTACTCGGGGTTGGGCTGCTGCTCGCCTTTGATGCCGCGTTGCCCGGCAAAGGCGCCCTGGGAAACCCCATCATCGTCGAGATGATATCCGCTGAGTGGACGGGCAACAAGTACTACCTCGTGGAGAGTGTTCTGCCGGGAATGAGGCCGCTTTGGGTTCCCTCTGGAGGTTGGTTGTACGAGATACGTGTAGAATGGGTTTCTTACTACAGCTGCCCCCGGTACCGCCTGTACAGGGATGGTGATGTTATCGCCGATGGAATCTGGCCCTATGAGACCGAGCCCTACTATGACCCTCAGTTTGGAGCACTTTGCAACGGGTGGTACCGATACTTTGATTGGGTTCAGGAAGGCGCATACTGCTATGAGGCGTATGGTTCTTGCAACGGAGCGGTTTGCGGAGAAGTGCCGTAAGGTGACTGTGGCGCCAAAGCCGGCCCAGGCTCTTGTAGCAGGGACCTGTAGGAGGGATTTGTCCAATGGGCAAGTGGGCGATACGCATTCTCGCTGGCGGGGCCGGCGTCGTCATGGCCGGGCACCTCGCTTGGGTTCACGGGGGTGAGGACTTGTGGACGGCATCGGGTCCCCGGGTGTTCACGGCGTACCGCATAGCCCAGAGCCCCGTCCGCCCTGAGGTGCTGCTGGTTCACACCGGAGAGGGGGGCTTGTTCATGACCAGTGACACGGGGCACACATGGCGCCAGCTGCTGGCCGACCCCTGGCTGGTGACTTTAGTCTATGATGCGTGGGACTTTGGGGACATAGTGATCTCTCCCCACGTGAAGAATCCTCTCTTCTACGGCGTATGGGGCGCCGTATATAGGAGCTGGGACGGGGGGCAAACGTGGCAGGCCACCTCCTCATTTCCCGCTGCAGTTCCCACAGTCATTCTGGTGGACCCTAAGCGCGCGGGCGGGTTGCTTGTCGGCAACGAGTCACCTGTGGGGGTTGTGTATTCGCAGGACGGCGGCAACCACTGGGTCCAACTCAGCGCAGGTCTGCGGTCGGGTCGCGTCCGGGACTTAGTAGGTGACGCGACGGCCGACACCCTGTTCGCCGCCACACGGGATGGCGTGTATCGGAGGCCATGGCCCCGCGGAGGTATTGGTGGTGATGCATGGACGGACATTAGCGGGGAGCTGGCGGGGCAGATAGCCTCCGCTCTGTTGCCTCCAGTTCCCGGTGGAAGGGGTCTTGTCGTGGGCACGCCCGACGCACTGTACCTGGGCGACGGCTGGGGCGGCTGGCGCAAGCTCGAGGGAATTCCGTTGGCAGATAGGTACCTTTGCCCGCGGGCTCTGGCGAGTGGGCGGATGGCGCCCCAGGCACTGTATGTGGGAACCAGCAAGGGTCTCTTCTTTACCATAGACGGCGGGTCCTCCTGGGAGGAGCGTAGCTCCGGCCTGGGAAACACGGGTATCCTTTGTATCTCGCCGGTGGATTCGACACGCCTGTTTCTCGGTACCTGTGACGGTCTCTACGCAACTTACGACGGAGGGAGGCGGTGGTACCGTCGTGGCAGTGAGCTCGTTGCCTCTCAGTGCCCATTCCTCTGCTTCGATACCACGAAGGCTCCATCGCGTGTGTGGGTGGCCACCGATCGTGCCGGTCTCTACTACAGCGACGACCATGGAGAGACATGGACAGACGCGGAGGCCGACGACGGGATAGTGTACGTGGCCGACATGGCAGTTGGGCCCGGTGTTCCGGCTAGGGCGTACGTAGCCGCACTCCAGAGTACCGGTGCACCACGCTACCTCGCCGATGTCTTGATGGCGAGCTCCGACGGTGGCCAGTCCTGGTACGACGCCACCGGGTCGTTGGCCGGCCTATTCCCCAGAACTGTAGTAGCTCACCCTCAAGACCCCGACTTGCTTTACTGCGGGACGCGCCTCGGGGGGTTCTTCAGGAGCAGTGACGGGGGGAGGACGTGGCAAGCAGGCAACGAGGGCCTGCCGCAGGGAGAGGTAGAGCTCGTCATGGCAGACCCTTCGGACCCGAGCCTGGTGTACGCTGGCGTCCGCTCCTCCAGCATCTGGGAGCCGCATGGTCTTTACAAGTCAACAGACGGGGGCCAGAGCTGGTCCTGTGCGCAGCCCAGCCTCTTGTCGGAAGAGTGGCACTTTGTCAGCGATCTTGCCATCAATCCGGCCAATTCACGCACCCTGTTTGCCACACTAGCGCTAACCCAGGGTGTTTACAAATCCAACAACCAGGGGCTAACCTGGCAAGCGGCCAATAGGGGGATTACGCTTGGAGATGGCCACCTTGTGCTTTCTGTGTGCATGGACCCAGTGGATACGAACATCGTTTACGCGGCGGGTACCG
>JACIZP010000187.1 GCA_014359355.1 Calditrichota bacterium
CATCGGCTTACGCGTTGTCCGGAAGTCCATCTGCTGCCTCCTTTGGCTCGAGCAGAAGGTCCATCAGCTCTGTAGAGGTTTCCGACATCTCGAACACGAAACGCTCGACTTTGCCCTGCAGCCAATTGTAGAAGATCAACGCCGGTATACCGACACTCAGGCCCGCGGCGGTGGTAATGAGCGCCTCCCAAATGCCCCCGGCCAGCACGCTCGCGTCCACATTGCCGCCGTGCACTTGCACCTGCATGAACGCGCGGATCATGCCGGTCACGGTGCCCAGGAAACCAAGCAACGGCGCGATGGCAGCAATGGTGCCTAACACGCCCAGATACTTTTCCAAGAAGTATATTTCCCGCCGTCCTGCGCTCTCGATTGCCTCCTTGATCTCCTGGCGCGGCCGCTTGATCTTCTCCAGACCGGCTTTGGTAATGCCGGCAATGGGACCGGGCGTCTTCTTGCACAAGGCAATCGCCCCATCGAGGTCCTTGCGCAAGAGCAGGTACTTGATCTGCAGCACAAAGGTGCCGCTCTTGATACGGATCTTGCGCAGCGTCACCAGCCTCTCAATGAGAATCGCCACAGCGATGATGGAGCAGAGCACGATGGGGATCATCAGCACCCCGCCCTTAAGCACGATGTCGAAGAGCGTCATGTCACCTCCGCCGGTCTATCCTACTTGTGTTGTCCCACTACCACGTCGCAAAAGCCCCTGCCAGAATGGTCAGCCCCATCTCGGGATATCCTTGCCATCGCTCGTAGCTGCGATTGGCAAGGTTTTCTCCCTGCACAAACAGAGAAACGCGCCTGTTGAGCTGGTGGGTCACCGCGCAGCCCAGCAGAGCATACGGTTTGAGCTTCGCCTGGCGCGCCAAATCCGCCGTTCGGCTGCTCATAACATCACTGCGCAACTCGAGGCGCGTGCGTTCGCGCCAACGGTAGCTCACACTCACCGGGAGTCGGCGATGAGCAACGTAGGGAAGGTCCACCGCTCCAGGCATTTGCGCAAGGCGGAATGAGTCGCTGTACAGGGCATAGCGCGCCTCGATGCTGAGGTTGGCTGTCGGTTCTCCACGGGCGACCAACGTGGCGTGATTGATGCTGACATCTGGAACAATTCCCACGGTGAACAGGCCGCTGGCTGGATCACGTTGCCAGTACCACTGGTCCTTCATCCAGGAGCGACCCACCCGAGCCTGAAAGACTAACTGCGAAGCCACTCGCCATTCGGCGCCAACGGCCAGCGCGAATTTGGTGAGCGCCGGCTGCAAAAGCAGACTGGGGGCATGATAAGGGTTCTCAGCGCGGCGTTCCATGAGCGTCCAATAGTCATAGCCGCGGCAAAGTTCCAGCGTGACCCCAAGCCCTGGCGAAGGTGTCACCCAAAGTCGCCCGGCCACACTCAGCGCAGATCCTCGTCCTCCTGCTGGAGAAGAGACGCCTTGAAAACCGAACCCCACGTAGGCGTGACCACGGGAGAAGACCTCGCGAGCCACGCCGCACTCACCTTGGACAAAAGAGCTTTGCTGAGTGCCGGCTGTCTCTTCTGGCCGATATCCCTCGCTCAGGTAACTGATCTTGGTCAGCAGTTCGGTGGTCCCGAGCCGAAAAGCTGCTTCAGTCTCAAGGCGGTGTAGAGCATCAGACACACGACTCAGCCGTGCACCCAGTGTGTCGTCGCTGCTCCGCAACGAGGCATATTCATAGGCCACGCGGAGCTGGCCACGGTCTCCAAGACCGAACTCAAGGCCCGTGCCTACGGTAACCGTTGAGGCATGTCGTTCCGGTCTCAGGGCCCTGGCTGTGTCGGGTAGGGTAGCTCCGGGGAGCCCGTAGCCGGCCTGGCAGATGTCCACGTGGGCGCGTGCAGTCCCACGCGGAGAGAAGGGGTAAGTGGCCCTTCCCCCCAGGTCCAAAATCGCATAGTGGCCATTCTCTACCGCGCCGTCGCTGCGGTGGAACGAGATCTCGGCGCCATAGTTCACCAGGCGCCGAGCTCCCCGATAGAGGGCAGCGACATTTGCCGTCCAATAGCTCCCGCCCTCAGCCCGCAGGAGCAGCGACCTGGCCTCCGGCCTGCTCGCGGCGAGAAGCTCGTGCGGAGCCGCCGCAACCACCGTGGAGGTAAGAGGCTCGCGCTCCTCCTGGTGTTGATAGGCGATCGCCGGCTTTCCCTCTACGGCCAACTTCTGACCCGGCAGTCGCAGACTTGTGTCCCTCCCATAGACGAGCACCTCGGGGAGTTCCCACTGCGGGAGTTCTGCCGGTGTGCGCACGGAGTCGGGGGGGACAAAAGGAAGGATCGCGGGCATTTCTTTCTGGGTCTGGGCCCACACCGCAGTACCGACACCGGCTCCCAAAATGGCGCAGGTAAGTCCCAGGGCCATCGCACCGCGCAGCGCACTCAACTTCGACTCGGTTCTCCTCTGGGTTTCGGCCCTCATTTCTTCAGCAGTGCCTCCAGCCGCTCGTTTGCCTTTGACGCCAGGGGATGACCAGAATGGCTGACGACCAGCTCCTGGTAGAGCTTCTTTGCATCCTGATAACGAGCAAGGTTCTCGTAGGCTTCGGCGGCCCCGAAAATCGCCTTTGCCACCCAGTCGCGCTCACTGGGGTAGAGGTATTTCACCTTCAGAAACTCCGTGACCGCCTGTGTTGGGCTCCCCATACGCGAGTAGCACTCGCCGGTCAGGTACTGCGCCTCGGCGGCGACGGCGGCTGTGGCAGCCAGGCTCGGCACCCCTTCCAATTCTCGCAGCGCGTTGGGATAGCGTTTGAGCGCCAGGTAGACGTTGGCCAGCCCAACTCTGGCGCGCGCCTCACCGTCACCGCCAGCAAAGCGTTTCTTCGCTTCCTCGAGCTGGCTCTGGGCAGCCTGATAGTCCCCAGCCTGCAAGTGGCAGTACCCAATCTGGGTTGCCGCCTGCGCCGCAAAGGGGCTATTGGGAAAGGCATCTATCAACTGTTCGAGGTTTTGTATAGCTTCTGCGGAGTTTCCTTTGGCAAGCTGCCATTCGGCCAGACGCAATAGGGCCTCGGGCGCACGGGCGCTCTGGGGAAACTCCTGCCACTGCCGCTGCATCGCCTGCGTGGCCGCTGTTTCATCCCCCCGCTGATGGTGGCTCAACCCCACCCAATACCAGCTTTCTTGTGCCTGTTCCGAAGCGGGAAAGCGTTCACGCAGTGCGGCGAATTCCCCTGCAGCGGCGGCATAGTTCTTCATGTTGTAGTACAGCTCCGCCTTGCGAAACTGTATGGCGGCCGCAGCAGCGGGGTCTTTGACCTTCCGCAGGTAGGTGTCGGCCACTGCTATCGCTTCGTCCGATTTGCCCTGCTGCACCAGCGCCCACTGGATGCCGCTCACCGCATCGTCCACGAAGCGGCTTTGGGGGAAGCGCTCGATGAGGCTCTGATACTGGCTTATGGCTTCGTCATAACGGCCCTGATTGTAGTAGCAGTCGCCAATGGCGTATGTCGCCTCCTCAGCCCACTGACTGTTCGGGAAGCGGGTGGCCACCAGTTGAAATGAGGCAATGGCCTGCTGGTAGTCGCCGGCGCGGAATTGCGCCCTGCCGACCATGAACTGCGCCTCTGGAGCCAGGGGGCTCTCTGGCCACTGTCTCACCACGCGGTCGAAGGCGGCCACTGCTGCGGGCAGGTCTTCGCTGCGATAGTAGCAGTGCCCCACCTGGAGCTGTGCCTCAGCGGCTACTTGGGCCTTTGGGCATTGGTCAGCCACCCAAGAATAGCTGCGGATGGCCGCCGCATAGTCCTTGAGGTTGAAATAGGCGTCACCCTGCCGCAGTTTAGCATCGCAGCGCATCGCCCCCGGCGGTGCAGCCGCAAAGGCGCGCTCGAACTGCCGGGCCGCTTCGGCATACTGCCCCAACTTGAACGTGGCCCAGGCGCTGCCGTACAAGGCTTCGGCTGTGTGCTTTCCTCTGGGGTAATCGGCGAGCAACGTGCGATACAGGGACCCGGCCTGGACATAGTCGCCGGCTGCATACACCGCCTCGGCTTTCCAGAATAGCGCCTCCTGGGCCAGCTCAGGATCCGGAGAGGCGACAAGCACTGAATCCAAAGACGCTGCAGCTTCCAGATGGCGGCCCAGACGATGCTGCAGCCATCCGATCTTCAGCCGTGCGCGCGCCTTGAGCGTGGGGCTCACGGAAGAGGCGAGCGCCTCCTGGTAGGCCTGAAGCGCCCGACCTGACTCGCCCTCGCCAAGATAACACTCGCCCACCATGTACCATGCTTCCGCCGCTACGGGAGAGCGGGGAAACGCGGTGACAATGCGCTGATATTGCTCCCTGGCCGACGCTATCCTCTGAGCAGAAAAATCGAGGGTGGCCAGCTCAAAGAGCGCCCGAGGGGCATAATCGCTGGCCGAGTGCACATCGGCAACCGACCGGAAGAGCCGCCTTGCTTCGGACGTGTCGCCGAGCGCCTGGCGGCACTTCCCCGCCTGAAAAGCTGCAGCCGGGACCAACGGGCTCTGCGGGAGGTGGGTGATAATATGCCGAAATGCTGCCTCCGCCTCGACAAAGGCCTTTTGCTCGTAATGCACCGAACCCAGGCCATAGTAGGCACGGTCAACCATGTCGCCGCCCACGGTTGGGTCAAGCAGCGCCGAAAAGGCGGCCACTGCCTCCCGGGACCGTCCCAGGCGAGCCAGAGCATCGGCAATCGTCAGGCGGGCCTGAACGGCAAGTTTGTGGGTGGCGTGGTCGCGGAGAGCTGCGGAGAGATTGTCCACGGCCAGTTCATATTCGCCCTTGCCGAACGCCACGAAGCCGAGGCGAAAACGCGCCGTGGCTGCCAACGCGTGCTTAGGATATTCACGCGCCAGCTTCTGGTAGGCCTTCGTTGCGCTGTCCCACTGCCCACGCTCTTCCTCCACCCAGCCGATGGAATAGAGGGCATAGGGAGCCAGCTCGCCCTGGGGGTCTGCTGCGTAGGCGCGGCCGTACTGCTCGAGAGCTTTTTCCGGCTGCTGCAACTTGTACAGCGTCTCGCCCAGCCAGTACCGGCCTTCGGCGACCAGCTTTTCATCCGGAGAGCGTTCCAGGAAGCCGCGCAGGTTTCGCTCAGCCTGCCCATACTCCCCTTTCTGGTAATAGGCCTGCCCTATACGGAGCATGCCCCGCGCGCGGAACTGCGTGGCAGGGAACTGTGTAGCCAGCGCCGTGTATTCGGTGATGGCGCGAGAGTATTCGCCCTGCTGGAAGAACGACTCGGCTAAAAGGTAGCGCGCCTCGGGCACGCGGTCGCTTTGCGGGTAGGTACGCAAGAATTTCTGCAGCTCGCCAACGGCCAGATCGTACAGGCCGTCGGCGAAGAGTCCCTTGGCGGTGGCAAAGGACCTCTGCTCGTCAGATACAGGCACCTGACCTTGCCCCATGGATGCCGCAGCCAGGCACAGTTAGGCTACGATGGGGAGCATCAGGCGACTTGTCTTGTGTTCTCCTCTTTCCATGAATCTCCCAGCCTTCCGCGGTTTTCCTGAGGCGATATCTGGGCGACGACTCTCTGCGCCTTTTACGTGTGCCTTTCCTCTTGGTTCCCCATGCCGCTTCTACCGGCGGCCCGACCACCCTTTTCGACTGGCAAATATAGGAAATTTTCCTGGTTCGGACAAAGGGATTTGCGGACTGGCGAGGCGCACTTCAATCCCGGCGGACCAACGCCAGGCAGAGCCCGGAGGGGGGCGTCTACCGCCCGTGGGAGGAATGCGACTTGCGTTGAGAAACGCCCTCCCCTCACTCAGGTGTGGCAAAGGCGCGCATCTCATCCTCCTGCGACACGGCAGTGACAGTTGGCAACCCTCGCTTCGGCGAAGCGCGGAAATGGACAGCCGGCTGCCGCAACGCAGTGAGCGTTATGCGGCGTTCACCAGGCACCGCTCATAAGGACGGGCGCCCACAGGGCGAGCGCGGCTCGCTGGCTCTTCGGGCACGAGAGGGGTGCGGGACCTGGCCTCGGAGGTGCCTTTTCCCACTTTTTTTCCTCTTGACCTGCTCACCAACTTTCTATATCTTTCCTCAGTCGTTTTTGGGACCGTTCGACAAGGAGTTGCCGTGGAGATCAGAGAGACGCTGGTTAGCGAAGCGATTATTCGCACCTATGAGGAGCGCCTCCTGGCGGCCTTGGACAGCACCGTCGCCGTGGTAGGAGGCGGGCCGGCAGGCCTTATGACGGCCATCCGCCTGGCAGGCAAAGGGATCAAGACTACGCTCTTCGAGCGACGGCTCAGCCTTGGTGGCGGGATGTGGGGGGGAGGCATCGGGCGCAACGTCATCGTCGTGCAGGAGCAAGCCAAGCGCATCCTCGACGAGTTCCGCATAAAGAACAAGCCGTATGCGGCGGGCTATTACGTGGCCGACTCCATTGAGGCGGTGTGCAAATTGGGAGCCGCTGCCAAGGACGCCGGCGCCGAGATTCTCACCCTCTTCAGCGTCGAGGACGTAATGGCGCAGGAAGGGCAGATCCGCGGCTTGGTCATCACGCGCACGCCCATCGAGCAGGCAGGGCTCCATGTGGACCCCATCGCCGTCAGTTGCACCTATATCGTCGATGCCACCGGCCATGCGGCAGAGGTCGCCCACATCGTGGGCAAGAAGGTTGGACCGCTGCGCACTGCCAGCGGCACGCCCCAAGGGGAGAAGGCGATGGCCGCCGCGGCGGGCGAGCAGTTTGTCGTGGAGCATGCGGGCGAAGTGTATCCCAATGTCTACGTTGCAGGCATGGCTGTCGGGGCCGTGTTCGGCGGGCCACGCATGGGCCCCATCTTCGGCGGCATGCTCCTGAGCGGCGAACGGGTTGCCGAGCTGATTGCCGCGCGACTGAGCTAAGTTTTCCCCTGCAAAACTGTTTTTCTGAGGACCCAGCCGCAGGATCATACCTGTGGCGTTGGGCCCTCCTTCACGCTCCCGCTATGCAGCTTCGTTCATCTTGGTCAGCGAAGGCAATGGTAGATTCTCCCACAGTCTATTTGGGCCTCGACATCGGCACGGCCAGCGTCAAACTCGCCGTCCTCTTGGAAAAGGCAGATGCCGGTTTGACGGTGGAGCTGGAGCGGCACGGGTTCAGCCGTCTGCAACAGGACAACCTCCTTCTGTTCCTCTCTCCTGCCCATCCGACGCTTGGTGAGCTCGCCCAGGCCGCCAACGCACTCCGGCAAGAGCTGGAATCGATCTTGCCAGACGGATCCGTCAAGGGGATAGCACTGACCGGCTGTGGGGCACCTCTCCTGGCAGCGGATTGGCAGGCGGACGTGCTCAACGATTTTCGCGCCATTGCCGAAGGGGTCACGGCTCTTTTCCCTGACGTCCGCACCATCTTGGAAATGGGCGGGGACTCTTCGCGCTACCTAGCAGTCGAGCGCCAGTTTCAGGGAGAGGCACTCTCGATTATCGACTATGCTCAGAATGGTGAGTGTGCCGCCGGCACGGGCTCGTTTATCGACCAACAGGCACGGCGCCTCCTCTACCGCGTGGAGCAGATTGGCGAATTGGTAGCTACCGCCCGTCGCGCTGCTACCATTGCCGGCCGCTGTTCGGTCTTTGCCAAGTCCGATATGATCCACGCACAGCAGCGCGGGTTCCAGCCTCCCGAGGTGCTCAAAGGCCTCTGTCAGGCAGTGGCACGCAACTTCAAGGGCACCATCATCCACGGTCGGCCTTTGCGGCCGCGGGTTGCCTTTGTCGGCGGGGTAGCCCTCAACGCAGGGGTGGCGGAGGCGCTACGCCGGGCGCTGGGAATTGCGGAGGGGCCTTTTTTTGTGCCCCCGTTTGCGGCACATTATGCTGCCATCGGCTGCGCCATCGTCGCGCGTCGCACCGACAAGGGAACCGGCCGACGCCCTTCTTCAGTCCGCCCCTCAGCGTCTGAGGCCACCTACCCTCCGCTGTCGAGAGCGGGCGTCCGCACCATGCGCCACATAGTGGCCGACATGCCTGCCGCCAAAGAGCCGCGAGCGATTCCCGCCTACCTGGGTCTGGACATCGGCTCAGTGAGCACCAATTTGGCCCTCGTCGATGAGCAGGGCACGCTCCTGATGGATATTTACACCAAGACCAATGCGCGCCCCATCGAAGTGGTGGCCGATTGTCTGGCTGAGGTGAAGGGAAGGCTGGGCGGCCGCATCCAGATTTGCGGGCTCGGTACTACCGGCTCAGGCCGCGAACTCATCGGTGAGCTGCTCGCTGCGGATGCCGTGGTCGATGAGATCACTGCGCACACCGTGGGCGCCAACTTGGTCGCCGCCCGGCATGGCCTGCCTGTTCCTGACACTATTTTCGAGATCGGCGGACAGGACTCCAAGTTCATCTCCATCCGCGAGGGCGTGGTCGTGGACTTTGCCATGAACGAGGCCTGCGCTGCCGGCACTGGCTCGTTCCTGGAGGAGCAGGCCGAACGCCTGGGCATCAGCATCGTGGACCAGTTTGCGGAGCTGGCGTTCAAGGCTCGCCATCCGCTTCGCCTCGGAGAACGGTGCACCGTCTTCATGGAAAAGGATGTGGCCGCCTATCTCCGCCAAGGAGTTGCCAAGGCGGACATCGCCGCCGGCCTCGCCTATGCAGTGGCCCACAACTACCTGAACCGCGTCGTGCGCCATCGTCCCATCGGTGAAGTGATATTCTTTCAAGGCGGGACGGCCTACAATGACGCAGTCGCTGCGGCCCTTGCGCGGGTGGTAGGCAAGCCCATTATCGTGCCGCCGTTCAATGGCGTGATAGGCGCTATCGGTGCGGCACTTTTGGCTCGGGACAAGGTCCTTGCCACCGGCATCGCCAGCCGATTCCGTGGCCTCGACTTCCGCCCGAGCGCGCTGCGTGTCAGGCAATTCACTTGCAAGGGCTGCACCAACTTCTGCCAAATGCAGGAGTATGAGATCGCGGGCGAGAAAAGCTATTGGGGGGACAAGTGCACGGAGCGATATCGCAAGCCGCGAAGGGCAGAACGGGAGCCGGAGTTGCCGGACTTTTTCGCCTTGCGCCAGCAGCTGCTTTTGGACGCAGGGGCAGAACCGGACGGCGGGGGCCCGAACGTCGGCGTGCCGCTCGCCATGTACTTCTATGACCAACTGCCTTTCTGGCGCACCTACTTGCAGACGCTCGGCGCCCACGTGACTTTGTCGGCCCCAACCACGCGCCCAGTGGCTGAGCGGGGCGAAGAGCTCGCCGTGGCCGAGCCCTGTTTTCCAATACTCGTGGCGCACGGCCACGTGGCCGCCCTGTTCGACGCAGGGGTCGACTTGGTCTTGTTGCCAACGGAGATCAATGTCACGGCAACGCCGGACTCACCTGAGTGCTACCTTTGCCCGTGGGGTCAGACTCTGCCCCTGGTGGTGGTCAATGCCCCGGCATTCGAGAAACTGGAAGGGCGCATCCTGCGGCCGGTGGTCCGGTTTAAGGACGGGCCAGAAGCAGTCAAGCGCGCCTTGCATGCCACCGCACTTCGCCTCGGCTGTTCGAGGCGGCAAAGCGACAAGGCAGTGGAAGCTGCCTATCGCACACAGGCGGCTTTCCAACGCTGCTACAGGGAAGCGACAATGCCCCTCATCAAACGGCACCTGGACAAGGGAGGGAGCGCAATCCTGCTATTGGGGCGGCCCTACAATTTGCACGATGCCGCCCTCAACTTGGCGGTAGCGAACAAGTTGCGCACCCTGTACGGCGTCGATGTGATCCCCATGGACGCTCTGGACCTCGACGAGATTGGGATCACCGACATCCACCCGAACATGTTCTGGAACTATGGACAGAAAATCTTGCGCGCTGCTCGCTTCGCCGCAGGCTACGCCAATCTCCACATCATCTACGTGACGAATTTCAAGTGCGGCCCGGATTCTTACATCAAGCACTATGTGACAAGGGCAGCGAACAAGCCGGTACTGTTCCTGCAATTCGACGGGCACAGCAATGACGCGGGCATGCTCACGCGCTGCGAGGCCTTTTTGGATAGCGTTGGCATGCTGCGTCGCTGGCGAGCCCACCGCAAACAAGAGCCGAGGCGAGGGGAATGGCAGGTCCTGACGGAAAGTCGTTAGTTGGGCGCACCCTGTACATCCCGCGCATGTCCTATGAGGGGGCACGCGCCATGGCGGCCGCGTTCCAGTCCGCAGGGTTTGCTGCCGAGCCCACTCCCGAGGGGGACGCGCACACTTACGAGCTTGCCCGGCGCTACACCACCGGCGACGAATGCTTGCCCGAGCTGGTCACCCTCGGCGACATCCTGAAGATCGCGGAACAACCCGGTTTTGCGCCTGAGAAGACCGCGCTCATGATGCCGACATCCAACGGCCCGTGTCGATTTGGCCAGTATCGGCACCTCATCGCGAAGGTGCTCAACGAGCTTGGCCTGGGGGAGGTGTACCTTTTCTCGCCGACGAGCGCCGACGGCTACGGAAGCATTGGCCGCGGCGCGCGCCAGTTGGTGCGCACTGCCTGGTGGGCGGTGGTGGCTTCCGATGTCCTCCGCAAGCTTCTTCTCAAGACCAGACCCTACGAGGTTCACCCTGGCAGCACTGATGCGGCGTTCAGCCGCGCCCTGGACTGTGTGTGCGCGGCGCTTGCCACTCCGGCGCTCTCCATGGCTGCGCACCGACGCCGCGTGCAGGAGGCACTGGAAGAGGCGCGCGACATGCTCCGTGCCGTCCCGGTGCATCGGGGAAGCCCGAAACCGCTCATTGGCGTGGTGGGCGAGATATTCTGTCGGCTCAACGACTTTAGCAACAACCAGGTGATCAGGCGCATCGAGGAGTTCGGCGGCGAAGTGTGGGTCTCCGACGTGGCCGAGTGGACTTGGTACACCAACGAGGAGGAACGCGTACGGCTGCGTCGCGAAGGCAGAAGGTTTTCCTTCGCCATGTTGGGGAATCGCCTGCGCCAGGCAGTGATGCGCGCCGATGAGCACGCTTTGTTGCGGCCCTTCGCCGATGAGCTGCGCGGCTACGAGGAGCCGCCGCACACGAAGGCCATCCTGGCGCGCAGCAGGCCGTACTTGCCCGCGGAGGCAGCCCTGGGGGAGATGGTGCTCAACGTGGGCAAGGCAATCTGGTACTACGAGAAAGGGGCAGCGGCAGTGATCGACGTCAGCCCGTTCAGTTGCATGAACGGCATCGTGTCCGAGGCGGTCTACCCGCGGGTGAGCCGCGACCTGGGGGGCTTTCCCATCCGCACCTTCTACTTCGATGGCATCCAGGACAATCTTGACCGCGACCTGGACATCTTCATGGAGGCCGCGCGCAACTTCATGGCGCGTCGTGCCACGGCCGGTGCCTCAGCCAGGAGCACCTCTTCGTCCAGCGCAAAGTAGCCCCTCATGCGCCTGGGCGGCGCATCATTTCAACCACAGGTAATCACGGAGAGCCACAGATGAAGGAAGAAGAGCCAGCGGCAAGGATTTATGCCCCAGGCCACGTCAGGCCTTCCGGCCATCATGCGCCATCTGTGAACATCCGTGGTTTCAACCAAGAGCAACAGCGGGGTAGCTACCGTTGGCCTGGTTCGGCTGCCGCCGTGTCCTCAGTGGCTTCTGCAGGTGCCGCCTCTTCGTTTCGCACCCAGGCAAACTTGCGCGCGAGGGTCTTGGGATAGTACTTGTCCAGCACCTCGTAGCCAACACGCTTGCCCCAGTGGTAGTAGACGCGGGGCTCGATGTAGGACTTTAAGCTGGTCCCCAAGTTCCAGGTGCGGTTTTTGGCGGCGATCGCCATGCGGGCCTGCAGGGCACCGAGGGCGTACTCTGCGTTCTGCAGGCGCTGTCGCGCCGCAGCCAGGCGGGCTTCCGCACGCGCGACGGATTTTGCGAGCCGCTCTCTGAGTTGCTCCCGTTTTTCGGGGCGCGCCGCCTTCACCTTTTGCGCAGCTTCCCTTTTCAAGGCGGTCAAGGAGGCCTGCAATGCCTGTACCTGGGCGCGGTACTTCTGCACGCGTTCCTCGGCGCGTCGCTCGCGCTCTTTGAACTTTTCTCGGCGTTCACTCCAGTTGGCGGGCGCCTTCTTGGTGTGGTTGCAGAGGATTGCCGCTTCCAGATTTGCTATGGCAGCAGCCTGCCACTTCTTGTACTCCGGATCCTCAGGAACGACTCCGGAATTCTCCAGGCTCTCCCGCACCGCTCGCGTGGCGTGGTGGGTACGGAAGACCTTGGCGGTGAGCCCAGGCAGGATGCTGGAGAGATACTCGTTCACATGACGGCTGCTGATGCCCGGAAACAGCTGTGGCTTGTCCCGGGTGGGATGTTTCTTGCGGTTGCGGTTATTGGAAGGCCGGGCGTTGCGCATCAACTCCTGCAAATTGGCCACCACTGCCGGCGGCAGCGACAGCTTCTTGTGCCACAGAACTGAGTCCTTGCCCAGGAAGCGAAACTCTGCCACTCCGTCGGGGTGCAGCTTCACGTGTTCGGGACGCAGGGTTGTGGCGCCCACGGTGTCTGCCTCGTCCGGGTCCTTTTCGTCGCCCACGCGCATGCACAGCGCGTCAATGAGGTAGCAGGCAGTGGCCACTTCGCGGGTACGCGGCTCCGGGCTGGTGAGGTCTTGCGCGATGCGGCTCCGCACTTGCTCCAGCACGGCGCCGAGCTCGTGCGCCTTGTCGAACTTGCTCGCTTCCCTGGCCTGCTTGACTGGCGCCGTGTCGTGCAGCCAGATGTATTTCATCTTTCCAGAGAGCTTGTCTTTCCATCTGGCAACCCACAGCGAGTCCGGGTCCCAGACGATTTCCTGCCAGTTCCCTTCGGGCCGCGGCGCGTTGGGGCTCAGATTCAGCGTGATGTCGCTTTGCTGCGGGCCTTCCTTCCACCGGCCGCGCAGCGGATGCTTCCCCCTCCCCATGAAAATGCAGCTGGGTTCCACAAGGTAGGTGCCGAGTTCCACCCGCTGGCCGTCCACAATGGCGTAGCCGAAGCGCTCCTTGAGCTGCTCGCGTCGTGCTTTCCGTTCGGCTGCCTGCGCCTTGCGTTCCTCCTTGGACATGGCCAGCTTCGCTTGCCTCTCCGCCTCGACTATCTGGACCGCAGGGGCAAAGTCCACCTCGTCCGGGCGCAACGGAGGCGCAATGCCAAGCGCGGCGCTGAAATCTTTGAGAAAATTCCGCACAAACACCGGGTCTTCAACATAAGGAGTGCCCTGTTTGCGGGCCCAAGCAATTGCCATCTCTGCCTGCTTTGGCGAAAGCTCTACCTCCTGCCCACGCACTTTCAGCTTTAGGCCCTCATAGTGCGGTGGTTCGGGGACCACAACCCCATTGTGAATCAATTCTCGCAATTCTCCTCCCGCGCAAGAAACAACCACAATATCTGTCCAGTCCGGGACAAAAATCGGACGTAAATATATCGCGATTTTCGTGAAATTTCAAACTGTTTGTGCGTCTCAGTTGGATGGCAGAGAGGAGGCTCAGAGCACCACGAGCTCAGTGCAGCTTGCCCATGATGAACGTCACCGTTACGCCGCTGAAGTGCTTCAGCACGTTGAGGTCGCAAAACGCGGAGGCGCCGAGGCCAACGAAGCGCCTTGGCGGGTAAGACACCTGGATTTCCACAGGAAAGCCCAGCGCGGCACCCCTTTGCAGCCACTGCCCCTGCTCCCCGCTGAGCCTAAACCAACTTCCTTGAAGCTCGGCCCCACGCCCCCACCCGAGACCGGCAGCCAGACTCATCCGCACATTCTCAACCGGCCAGCCCAAGTCCTCGTATTCCTCACCACCGAGTGCTGCCGAGCTGTCTCCGATGAAACGGGCAGAAAACAGGAGGTGGTTGACCTGCAGACTGAGCGCCGCACTTCGAGCAGCGAACCCGAGACTGCTGCGGCCAACTCCCGCCGCGGGCCAGGAGTGAATGCTCTTCGCTTGCTTACCGAGGACACGATGGGGAGTAGGAACAGCGACCATTGCAGCAAGGAGTAGAGGCGCGAGCGGCGTGCGCATGCTCATGGCTTGTCCCCTTCCGGGAGGAACTAGCTACCCCAATGACTCCCTGTGCACCGGTGCGAAAGCCGCTGCCAGGGTCCAGGCTCCTCTTATGCCATTTCGGCGAGGATTGCCAGCGCCCGGTGGAGCACCTCTTCGTCCACGGCAAACGAGATGCGAAAGTGGCTGCGCCGCGCGGAAAACTCGCTGCCGGGGACGACCAAGACGCCACGTTCGATGGCCCGCCGCACAAAGGCGTCGCCGTCGCCTCCTGGCGCCTCGGGAAAGATGTAGAACGCACCTTCTGGACGCTGTACGGAGTAGTGTTTGCTCAGCTCGGCGTAGACAAGGTCCCGCTTGCGTTGACAACGCCGCACGTGCTCGGAGAGGTCCACCTCCAAGGCGACAAGCGCGGCTTTCTGCGCGGGCGAGTTGGCGCAGACGGAAGAGTACTGCTGCAGCATCGACATGGCCTCGATGACCGGCGCCGGCCCAGTGACGTAGCCGATGCGCCAACCGGTCATCCCTCCCGTCTTGGAAAAGCTATTGACCACGATCGCCTGCGGCATCACCTCGGCCATGCTGGTGAACTGTCGACCGTCGTAGACGAAGCGGTCGTAGACCTCATCCGATAGCACCACAAGGCCGTGCTCTCGCGCAAGGCGGGCCACCATCTGCAACTCCTGGCGAGAATAGACCGCGCCAGTGGGGTTATTTGGGGTGTTGAGGAGGAGAATTCTCGTCCGTTCAGACAACTGGGCGACAATTGCCTCCTCGCGGAGGCGAAAATCCGGGTAAGTGTCGATGAGCCGGGGAACGCCCCCTAACAAGCGGACCACGTTGCAGTAGGCGACAAAGTAGGGGTCAGGAATCAGCACCTCATCGCCCTCATCCAACAGAGCCATCATGGCCAGCAAGAGGCCGGCGGTGGCGCCAGTGGTGATGAGCACCTCCTCCACCTCGACGCCGCGAGCACGCAGGTAGCTACGCACCTTTTCGCGGAGCTCAGGGATCCCGCGGGTAGGTGTGTACTTGTTGTAGCCCCTCTCCATCCACTTGACTGCCTCAGCCTTCACTGCGGGCGGCACGTCAAAGTCCGGCTCGCCGATGGAGAGATTGAGAAGCTCCCTTTGGTTGCAGGCAATTTCGAAGATCTTGCGGATGCCAGAGGGACGAACCCTCCCCACACGCTGAGCAAGCTGCAGGCCGCTCTTCACGCCGACTCTCCTGTCTATCTCCGCTCCCGATCCCTGCTAAGCTCGGGGACCCTTGTGGCGATCACGATCTTGCGCACCCCTGCCTGCTTGGCCACGTCCATCACCTCCACGACCCGCCCGTGCGCCGCGTCCTTATCGGCGCGCAATACCAGGGGTCGCTCCCGATCAACTGCAACTTGTAACTCGAGACGGGCCTTGAGCGTGTCCAACGACACTTGCTGTTCGCCCAGGAAGACCTCCCCCCGCGGCGAGATGTGCACCACGAGCTCCTTCTGCTCCTCCACCTCGAAAGACTTGGCTGCGGGCAGGTCCAACTTCATGCCCGGCTGCTCGAGGAACGTCGACGACACCATAAAGAAGATGAGCAGCAAGAAGAGCACGTCAATGAGGGAGGTGATGTTGATGAGCACTCTGCGACGGGGACGCTCACGAAAGCGCATTGTCCCCCCTTGACTCGTGGCTTCCCGGCGCACTCACCTTATGAAGAAGGGCGCTGGAATACTTCTCCATGTCCGAAACGAGATCCTCCGCCTTGGAGGCGAAGTAGTTGTAGAAGACCAGCGAAGGTATGCCAATGGAAAGCCCGGCCGCGGTGGTGATGAGCGCCTCAGAGATGCCTCCGGACAGGGCGCTGGCCTGACCGACGCCGATGCGCGAGATGATGTCAAAGACCTTGATCATCCCAATCACCGTGCCGAACAGGCCCAGCAGTGGCGCCACGCCCGCCACCGTCTCCAGGATGACCAGCCCCCGCTCCAGGAGGCGCGCCTGCTGTCTGCCGACATCTGCGATCAGCTCCTTCGCCTCCGCGCGCTCCAGATGTCGGTTCTCCAGCACCGCGGCCACCAGCGTGGCGAGTGGCCCCTTGACCGTACGGCACAGTTCTAAACCATAGGCCGCCTCTTCGGGCCCGCGCAGGCCCTCAATCCATCCCACAATCTCGGGGACGAGGATGCGCTTGCGTCTAAGAACCAAGCTCTTCTGGATAACCACGGCCAACGCCAGCACCGAACACAGCGCCAAGGGGATCATGGTGAGCCCACCCTTGGCCAGGGTGTGGAACACGCCCGTCACCGTTTTTCACCTCCGCCCGCCCTCACTGGCGCGTCACCGAGTAGATGAAGGTCCATGTCAGTTCCAGGTATTCTTCAGGAAAACTCTTCGGCAGTGGTTTGAAGGGCGCGGCGTTCATTACCGCTACCACGCTGGTTTCCTTCAACGAGGGATGACCGGTGTAACCCAGCACCTCCAGGTTAGTCATCTGCCCGTCAGGCAACACCCGGAAGCGCAACACCGTTTCGCCGCTGATAATACCCAGCCGGGTGAAGGCGGGGGGCGGATAGATGTTCTGCCGAATCTTCCGTTTCATCTCCAGCACATACGGGGCAAAGTCCCAGGCGTACGTGTTCAATGTCACTCCGCCAAGTTCTTCGGCACTAAAAGTGACCTGGCGGTAGGTAGCATCGTCGCTGCCGAACAATCCGGCCCGGCTGCTTCCACCAGGATGCGCCGCGAGCACTTCCGGGCTAAAGCGCGCCCGCTGGCGTCTTTCCGATGCCTCCTCAGCCACAGCAACACCCGGCTCCAAGGGCCTCTCTGCGGCTGCGGGTCGCGAGGACTCGCTTGCTGCTTGGGGCTGCGGTTGCGGGCGTGACTCGGGTCCCGCCGGCGACGAGAGACCACCGCTGAACGTGCGATAGGGGGACTGCCCCTCGGAATAGGCGTCGCCCACAGGCTTGTCCTTCGCGGGGTACAGGTCGCGGGCACGTGTGCTCTTGTCGGAGAGCAGATGGGTCCTCGCACTGGGCAGCTCATTCCGCGCATTGCTAGGCGTCTCTACCAGCTCGAACTCCAGGCGTTTCTCCTGCTCCTTTGCCTCTGCGGCCGTGCGCGGCCTAACGATCGCCGGCAGGTGCAGCTGCCGTGTCGCGCCCCACAAGGAGAGAAAGAGAAGGTGGGCGATTAGCGAAACCACCAGCGCCAGGGTAAAGGAGTCCTGGCGCAGACCCACTCTGTGGCTCAACGCGGACATGGCATTAGACCTGGAACGTCATCATATCTTCGGCCACCACGATCTCCCCGGCAAACTGCTTCCGACAAGGGCTCAGGATATCGGTCTGGTCGCACGGCGGGTAGAGGTGCGTGAGCACCAACTTTTTGCAGCCGGCCTCCTTGGCGATGCGTCCGGCCAGAGTCGGGGTCAAGTGCCCATCGACCTTCTCCTCATCGGGTGTGGAACACTCGAGGATGGCCAAATCCACACCGCGACAGAGCTCCACCACTGCCGGGCAATAGTCCGTGTCACCGGAAATGGCCACTGCCCGGCCCTGCACCTGCACCCGCAGGCCCAGCGCGCCACTGCTGTGGCGCACGGCCGCTGTGGTCAACTGCCAGCCGGCCAAGCGGCGCGTTTCGTTGCCGAGCTCCTGCACGGAGAGCTGAAAGGAGAGCTGCTGCAGCCATGGATCGTGCGCAGCGCGGAGGCGATTCACCAACGCCGCGGTTCCCTTGGGGCCCAGAATCTCCAGACCCCATCCTGCGGGCAGATCAGGGGTATTGTGGAGGGCAAAGAGCCATGCCGCCAGGTCGGCGATGTGGTCGAGATGAAAATGGGTCAGGAAAAGCAAATGCGGCTCACGATAGTCAATGCCTGCCTCGCTCATGCGGCGCAGGGTGCCAGCACCGCAATCCACCAGCATGAGCTGCTCCCGCACCCTGAGGGCCACCGAGGGTGCGGAGCGTCGCCACCGCGGGATGCACGTGCCCGAGCCAAGGATGGTAACTGTTATGCCCTCAGCCGCGATCCTCGTCCCTCCTGGTTTCCTCGGCGAGCCAGCGCAAGTAACTCTCTGCCCCGCGTCTCACTGGCAGGGCAAGGATCTCCGGCACCTGATAGCTGTGGAGCGCCCGCACCTTGGCGGCAACGGCATCAAACAAGCTTGCGCGCGTCTTGACGATGAGCAGGACCTCCTGGTCCTTGCACAGCTCCCCCTGCCAGCGGTAGCACGAGGTCACATTGGGGACCACTGACACGCAGGCGGCCAGGCGTTCACCGACCAGCGCCTGAGCGATGTGCTCTGCTTGCTCAACCGCAGGGGCAGTGACAAAAACGACCAGGTACTCGCTGGCCGCTTCATTGTCCCCGTGCAAAGGATGCTCTTTGAGCTGCTTTTCTCCCAACTGCCTGCTCCAGTCTCGATCATCAAGAGCCCAGCGCAACCGCTCAACGAAGCAAGTCTTGCCTCCCCTTTTCGCGCAGCACCTGCTTGTAGATGTCGCTGGACAAGGAAAAGACGGCTTCGATCTCGGCCAGGGCACGTACTGGGCCGGCCGCCCTGATTTCGCGGGCCATGATGGCGGCCAAAGGCTTCACCTTCCCTGACCAGAGTCGATGAGCCGCATCGCCCGTCATCCAGAACTTGATATCGGCCGGCGCATCGCAAGGCCCACACACCACCTCCCAGTGCGCCCCGTCCACCTGCACCGTGATTTCCGCCTGTGGGTCGCGAAAGAAAAAGCGCAGCGACTTGTTCAGGCCGATAAGCTTCTTGCCCAGCTCGGTCTCCTGCAAAGAGCGACGGAAAACAGCACCCAGGATGTCACAGAGCTCTTCAGCAGAAGAAAACGTCTTCCCCATCGCCCAAGTCTCCTTCACTTGGCGGCCACGCGCCACTTCTGCACATTCAGCCAGCTCTTGTACACGAAGAACCCCACTTGCCCGTGCCGCTCAGTTCTGCCCCAATCGCTCCCTGATGACGCGCTCGAAGCGCGGCTTGTAGATCAGGTCGTACGTGGCTTCCTTGTCCGGGAAGAGGCGCAGCACGCTCTGCTTGACGGCCCGCGTCAAAGCAAGGGCTTCGGTCAGCGACATGGACTCCTGTTGCAGCACGGCCATGGTCAAATCGACGATTGTCCGCACCCAGCGGAGCCGCCTATTCTCCTCGCGAATCTCCTGTTCGCTTGCCACTCTTCCTCTCCAAAGAAGCCGCGATCCACCCTCTCGCGTTCTTGATATGTGACCCCTCCCAGTAGAGTCGCCTGCAGGCCGGACAGCGCCAGAACGAGCGCTGCTGCTGACGCACGTACTCTGCCACCTCGTGCTCCACCTCGCGGGGGTCCACTGGCTCGACCTCTCTGTTGCAGAGCGTGCAGATGGTGAACAGCCCCTGCTCCGTGTCCAGACCGAGGGTCTCCACCACTTGCCGGAATTGTTCGCGGGGATTCTGGCTCTCGATGAACAGGCCGGCGGTGGGCCCAAGCGACTCGGCCAGGGCGCGGTCGCGAGTAAGCACCAAGCGCTGCTCGCGGGTAGCCTTTGCCCGTAGCTCAGCGTCGGTCCAGGCAGTGCTGTACTCGGCATCGTAGCCGATGATGCGCAGCCACTTGGCCAGCTTCCCCAACATGACATCAACGGCGAATTTCATCTCCTCACTCGCTGGGAGCACCCCGCTGGAAAAATAGCATACCTCCGGCAAAAAGTCAAGCTGTTTGTTGGCATAGGTCAAATAGGCCAGGTGTGACAGCCGGCTTCCGCCGCTGCCAGCTGAGGTGGAACCATCGCCGACCTGGGGCGTTCAAAGGGCAGTGTCAATTCCGCGTGGACCGAATGCGATGAGGCCCTTGCTACGCCCTCTGCTTATTGCCCTTGCTCTTCATCTGCTGGCGGCCCTGATTCTGCTGGCCGTGCGCCTCCCATCGGAGAGGCCCGCCGAACTGGCCGAGGTGACACTCCTGTCGCCACCCGTGCAAGAGCCAAAGCCACCTGTGCTGCGACGCCCGCCCCAAGTGACCTTGCGCCTCCCCGCATCCGGGGCCACGCCCGCGGAGACGCTGCCCACAGTCCGGGACACGTTGTCCCGGGTCTCTGCTGTCAGCCCCAGAGCGGCAGAGGTGTTGCGGGCCGCCACTGACAGCCTGCGCCTCCAGGCAGCACGTCGCTGGGCGCTCTTCCACCAACCCTTGCCGGACTCCCTCCGTGCACCTACCCCCGCCCAAGCTCTGATGGAACGACTTGCCCGCTACGGACCGCCAGTGGGCGACACACGCGCGCTGCCGCCGCGCGACCGCGCTGGCGAAGAGGTGTACCGACGCGCCACCGGCCACGGCGGCCTTGCCGACATAGCAGCCTTGTTGCGCAAGGCAGGCATCGGCCGCGCGCCATCAGTCCAAGCCCCGACGCGCATCGCCAGGGAACCAACATTTCAGGAGCTGCACGTCCTCAAAGAACTATGGACGGCGAAGAGCGTCACCGGTCCGGAGCTGTACCGCCAGCTCGATCCAGCAATTGCACCCAGCGCCGAAAGCCTCAATCAACTCCTCGACGAGATGACCGAGCGCGGCCTGTTGCGGCGCCGCCTTGTCTCTCCCCAGGACGTGCTCACCGTCACCACACCTTTCGGAAGCATGGAGGTGGAGCGAAATCCGCTCAACTTGCGTAATCGAGTGTATCGATACTGGCCGGTGGTCAGCCGCGAGGAAATCCTGCACTACCTGCAGGGTGCTCTCTTGCGCGAAGAGGTAAGCGACTCTGCCCACGCCCGCCGGCTCGCGGAGAAGCTACGGCTTCTGGTGGTCCAGGAATAGAGCCCCATCACAGCCAGCCTTGCGCCCTGTACCACGCCAATGTCAGCTTCGCGCCCTCCTCTATGCTCACTTTCGGCGCAAAGCCCAGGTCTGCTTTTGCCCGGGCATTGTCGCAGACCCAGTACCGCTGGCGCATCTCCCGCGCTTTCTCCCGGCTAATGAGAGCAGGCCTGCCCATGAGGCGCGCAGCGGCCTCCGAGACGGCAGCCACTGGCGGCAGCAGCGCCTCGGGCACATGCACCTTGAGGCACCTGTGGCCCATGGCCGCGGCGATGGTGTCAGCAAAAGCCTCCCAGTCAACCGGCTGGTCGTTGCACACGAAGTAGGTGTTGCCTATCGCCTTCGGGCTGGTGGCAGCCAGCAGCAGGCCGCTCACCAGGTCATCCACATACACAATGCTCAACAGGCGCGGGCCTCGCCCCAGCAGTGGACAAAGCCGGTGCGCCACATAGCGAAAGAGTACCAGCACATCGCGGTCGCGCGGCCCAAAGACCACGGGCGGCCGAACGATCACCGCCTCTCCCTCTGCCGCGTATTCCCTCACCAACAACTCCGCCTGCAGTTTGCTCTCGCCATAGGCGGTCAACGGAGCGGACTGGTCCAGTTCGGTCTTGGCACGCACGCCGTCACTCGGGCCAGCGGCTGCCTGACTGGAGACAAAGACCACCCGTGGGTGACCAGCCGCCCGGCATGCCCGCAGGAGGTTCGCAGTGCCCTGCGTGTTTGCCGCAAAAAATCCCTCGCGGGTAGCTGCCTTCGTCGCCCCGGCCAGGTGGAAAACCACCTGCACTCCTCCCAGGGCTGGCTCAAGCGATGAAGGGTCCGCCAAGCTGCCCTGCGTGAACTCGACATCCAAACCTTGCAGCCAGCGAAGATTGCTGGTTGCCCGCACAAGGCAGCGCACCTGGTGGCCCTGCTGCACAAGCCTTTCCACCAGGTGACTGCCGATGAAGCCGTTTGCGCCCGTTACCAGTGCCTTCACCTGTCGACTCCTCTTCTCATGCACGCAATTGCAGCAAATTGTACAGAAAACGCAGGAGAAATGCAATCTGCTTTTTTCGGGGTGTTCTGGCTTTTGCGGGTCCAGCTCCTTTACCTCCACCACTGACGAGCCGCCGTCTGGAAGCAGTAATCAAAGACGAAGCCTCCTTCGGGACCGAGCCTCCCAGATGTCTGGTGCCATCAGCGGGCAGGCCGTGCCTGACCCTGAAGCCACCACCTGGGCCCCGAGGGTGGCGAGCCAAGCGTCCTCCGCCCGCAGAGGCTTTTTTCTTGACATTTGTCTAATTGTTCCGTATATTACAGGCCAAGAATGCGGCGAATGTGTGCACGGCGCTCATGAGCGCCTTCGCCCACAACAGGAAGGAGGTTGAACGTGGACCTATTCGACAAGTGCAAGAGCTTCAGGCGCGCCAGGGAAGCCATGGCGGCCGGCTACTATCCCTACTTCCAGCCCATCGAGTCCGGGGCAGCCAACGAGGTGGTCATCAAGGGCAAGAAAGTCATCATGATTGGCTCCAACAACTACATGGGCCTGACCCAGGACCCGCGCGTCAAAGAGGCGGCTATCCAGGCGGTGAAAAAGTACGGCTCTGGCTGCACCGGCTCGCGCTACCTCAACGGCACGCTCGACATCCACGTGGAGTTGGAGGAGCGTCTGGCGGCGTTCATGAAGCGAGAAGCTGCCCTGGTGTTCTCCACCGGCATGCAGACGAATCTCGGCACCATTTCCGCCATCGCCGGCAAGGACGACCTCATCTTTGGCGACCGCGATAACCACGCCTCCATCGTGGACGCCTGTCGCCTCTCCTTTGCCAAACTCGTCAAGTTTCGCCACAACGACATGAATGACCTGCAGCGCCTGCTGGAACGCTTCAAGGACCATCCTGGCGGCAAGCTCATCGTGGTCGACGGCGTGTTTAGCATGGGCGGCGACATCGTCAATCTGCCGCGGCTGGTGGAGCTGGCGCGCAGCTACGGAGCGCGCGTCATGGTGGATGACGCCCACTCCACCGGCGTGCTGGGCGCCAACGGCAGGGGCACCGGCGAGCATTTCGGCCTCGAGGACCAAGTGGACATCGTCATGTCCACGTTCAGCAAGTCCTTCGCCTCCATCGGCGGTTTCATCGCCGCAGACGAGGACGTCATTCACTACATCAAACACATAGCGCGATCCTTCATTTTCTCCGCAAGCCCTCCACCCGCAGCAGTGGCAACTGTGCTGGCCTGCCTGGACATCATCATCAAGGAACCGGAGCGCCGCGAAAAGCTATGGGCCAACGTGCGCAAGATGAAAAAGGGATTCCAGGAACTGGGCTTTAACACCGGCAACAGCGAGACGCCCATCATCCCCATCATTATCGGCGACGACATGAAGACTTTCCTTTTGTGGAAGCGCCTCTTTGAAGACGGTGTGTTCACCAACCCGGTGGTCAGTCCGGCGGTACCACCCGGCATGTCCTTGCTCCGCACCAGCTACATGGCTACGCACACCGACGAGGAGCTGGACATCGTCCTGGAAAAGTTCAAGGTGCACGGCAAGGCTCTGGGCATCATCTGACAGGGAGGCAATATGTCTATACCGGCGTCGCTGGTGGTCCGCCCTGTTCGCACCCGGCGTGACCTGAACCGTTTCGTGAAATTGCCATGGCAGATCTACCGCGGCAACCCCTCCTGGGTGCCGCCCCTGATCGCCGACGTCAAAAAGATCTTGGACCGCGAGAAGAACCCGTTCTTCCAGCACTCGCAGGCGGAGTACTACCTGGCCGAGCGCGACGGCCAGACAGTAGGGCGCATCGCTGCCATCGTCAACGACAACCACAACCAGTTCCACCACGAGAAAACCGGCTTTTTTGGCTTTTTTGAGTGTGTGAACGACCAACAGGTGGCAGATGCGCTCTTCGACGCGGCCGCCTCGTGGCTGCGCGCCAGGGGAATGGAAGTCATGCGCGGCCCCATGAACCCCAGCACCAACGATACCATCGGCCTGCTGCTGGACGCTTACGACCTCCCGCCGGTGATCATGATGACCTACAACCCGCCGTACTATGTCGACCTGGTGAACCGCTACGGGATGACCAAGGTCATGGACGTGTACGCGTACTGGATGGATGCCACGCAACCACTGCCGGAGAAGTTAATCAGGGTGACCGAAAAGGTGCAGAAGAAGGAAGGGCTGATCTTCCGCAGCATCAACATGAAGGACTTTTGGGCAGAGGTGGATCGCATCCACCAGATTTACAAGGCCTGGAGCTACAACTGGGGCTTTGTGCCTATGACCACCGAGGAGTTCCACCACCTGGCCAAGGACTTGAAGACCGTGGTCGACCCTGACTTGGCGTTCATTGCCGAGATGCACGGCCAGCCGGTGGGATTTTGTCTGACACTGCCCGACTTTAACCAGGCGCTGCATAAGATCAACGGGCGGCTTTTCCCCTTCGGGCTCTTCAAGCTCCTCTACTATGCCAAGAAAATCGACCAGGCGCGGGTCATCACCATGGGCGTGATTCGCGAATACCAAAAGCGCGGCATCGACGGCCTGTTCTACCTGGAGACCTATCGCCGCGCGGTGGCCAAGGGGTACAAAGGGGGGGAGTTCTCCTGGGTTCTGGAAAACAACGTCATGATGCGGCGCACGGCGGAAATGATGGGCGGCAGAATCTACAAGACCTACCGGATCTACGACTACAAGCTGTGACTGGCCAGCCTATTCCAGCCAGTAGAGGATGCGTCCGCAGTTCTCGCAGGTAATGACTTCGGCGTCCTCCCGCCCGCGGGCAGCGAGCGAGGTCGGAAGACGCATGAAGCACCCCAGGCAGGTGTCGTCCTTCACCGGCACGATGGCGCGTTTGTAGCGAGCTTTGAGCCGCTCGTAGGTTGCGTAGAGCGGCTTTCCAATTTTCTCCCTGAGCTCCTCGCGTGCCTTTTCCAACTTGTCAAGGGAGGGTGTCTCAAAGCCCAGTTGCTTGACGTCCTCCACTTCGCGGATCATCATGTCCAAGTCTTGCAAGGCCACCAGGAGCTCCAACTGCTTCTTGACCATCACTCTTCTCCCTTGATGACGGCGACGAATTCCGCAAAGCTCTCCGCCGCCAGTAGGCGCTTACGATTCTTGCTCTCGTTGACCAGTTCCACCAGTCTGCCCAAGGCTGGGAGGTAGCGGCTGTTCAACTCTTGCGGCGGGGCCAGCACCATGAAGAACAGCTGGGCCGGCTTACCGTCGATGGAATCAAAGTCGATGGGGGCCGCGCTCCTGCCGAAGGCAATGCTCACGTCGGGCACGGCAGTGGATCTCCCGTGGGGGATGGCTACCCCCTTGCCGATGCCGGTGCTGCCCAAGCTCTCGCGCTTGTGCAGCATCTCGAGGACGATGGCCCGATTCCTGATTAGCCCCTCCCGCACAAAGGTATCCAGGAGTTCTTCCAGGACCTCATCCTTGTTCTTTGCCCGCATCGGCACTATGAAACGCTGTTCAGAGAAGAGCCGAGCCAATTCTTCGCGCGTCATTCCTTAACCTCCTCGGATGGGGACAGCTGCAGGGGCTGGTCGTCTTGGCGCTCGGCGTCGATGACTCTCCGCACCGCCGGGACGATAAAGACCTGGTCGAGCTCAAGGCGGCTCAACTCGCGGGCGATGATGCGGATCTTCTTGCGGGTCGGCAGTGCTGCATTGGCAATGAGCAGGCGTTGGTCGTCCACCCGGCACAGACCGCCATCAAAGTCGCCCTTCTCGTAGCGCAGCTGGATACCCAATTGCGCCACTACCTCTTCCAGGGAATGCAGCAAGTCCTGATCCTTCATGGTCCTACAGATACCGGTCGAAATTGCGGCGACGCATGGCGTCCACCAGCTGTTTGACCTCTTGGGAACGCTGACGTGGGCAGATGAGCAGCGCATCCTCGGTGTCAACCACCACGAGGTCGTTGACACCCAGCAGGGCAACCAGCTTGTTGGGCGCCCACACGTAGCAGCCGCGCGCCTCGTAGCTGGCCAATTCCCCTTCGCTCACGTTGTCCTGGTGGTCGCGCCGCCCCAGCTTGTAGACTTCATCCCAACTGCCCACATCGCTCCAGCCAAAGTCGCCCTTGAGCACCACGATGTTGTCGGACTTTTCCATGACCCCGTAGTCGATGGAGATGCTGCGCGTCTGGCGGTAGACGCGCTCAATGACCTTTCGCTCCGTCTTCTTGCCGAGGTGGCGGTCAATCTCGCACAGCCCCTCATAAAGCTCCGGCAGCTTGCTTTCGATCTCGGCAAGGATACGGCTCACTTTCCAAACGAAAATGCCACTGTTCCACAAAAAGTCGCCACTGGCCAAGAACTGCTGCGCGTATTCCAGAGACGGCTTTTCGGCGAAAGTCTTGACGGCATAGCACGACACCCCGGCGAGCCTCTGCAGTTCAGTGGTTTCGTGCTGGATATACCCATAGCCAGTGGCCGGATAGGTGGGCTGAATGCCGATGGTCACCAGGCAGTCGCGGGTGCGGGCGATGATTTCTGCCGCCTTCAGGACTTTGCGGAACGCCCGTTCCCGCGCCACCACATGGTCGGCAGGCATGGCGACCATCACCGCCTCGGGATCTATGCGGCGCAAATAGAGGGCGCCCAAACCGATGCACGGGGCGGTATCCTTGCCGCGCGGCTCGGCGATAATCTGCTGCGGCGACAGCTCAGGCAGTTGCTGGGCGAGGATCTCGCGCTGTGCCTCCAAGCAGATGACGAAGATCTTGTCGCAGGGCACCAGGCCGGAAAGTCGTGCTATGGTATCCTGGATCAGCGACCGCTGCCCGAAAATGTTCAACACCTGTTTCGGTCGGCGCATGCGGCTCCGCGGCCAAAAACGCGTGCCTACGCCCCCGGCCATGATGAGAGCAAACATGCGGTCATGCCTCCTGAAGGCAGATAAGAATCATCTTCGCTCGGGCACAAAAAAAACCACGGCGTCTGCCCTGCACCTGAGCAGGGCCGCCGTGGTTGTCAATCACGGTTCACTGGAGCTCATCGATGTGAGACTGATGCCTCGCCCACCAACGGCTGCTGTCATTCTCGGATCAAGCGGCTCGTGTGTGTCGCCCCACGTGCTTACTCTGGGCACCACTGTTCATCACAAACTTGCGGGCTTCAAAGGAGTTGTTCGATCCTGTCCACAATGCGCTGTTTGGAAATAGAGCCCACAAGCTGGCCGGCCACCTTGCCATTCTTGAAGAAGAGCACGGTGGGGATCATCGCCACGCCAAAGCGGCTGGCGAGCCGGTTGTTCTTCGTGACGTCCACATTTCCCACCTTCACCCTACCGTTGTACTCGTCGGCCACCTCGGCAATGACCTGTGCCACCGTGCGGCACGGGGCACACCATTGCGCAGAAAAGTCCACCACCACGACCCCGGGGGCGGACGTCACCTGCTCACCAAAGTTTGCTTCGCTTAGCTCCAGTAGCTGGCCCATGCACGTGCTCCTCCTCTTTCGCACAAAAGTGGCATGCTAAAATATCACTCCCGCGCAAAAATAGCAAGGACTTTTTTCCCGTCAACCGCTCTTTTGTGGGAGGTTCAGCACCAGGAGGCGTGGCTCGGTCATCTCCTCGATGGCATATTTCAGCCCCTCGCGACCAAAACCGGAGTCCTTGACGCCGCCGTAAGGCATGTGGTCGATCCGGAAGGTGGGGTAGTCGTTGACCACCAGCCCGCCGACCACGATCTCGTCGTGCGCTTGCATGATCAGACGGATGTCGTTGGTAAAAACGGCCGCCTGCAGACCGAAGCGGGACTCGTTCACTGCCGCCACGGCCTCGTCGAAAGTCTCGTACGGATCGACGGTAACAATTGGCGCAAAGACCTCCTCGCTGCGCACCTTCATGTCGGGCGTGGTCTTGGTCAGCACGGTGGGCTCCAGCATCGCCCCGTCGCGCTCACCGCCGGTCAGCAGTTGCGCGCCAGCCGCCAAGGCCTCTTGGATCCACTGCTGCGCGGTGATGGCCGCCTGCTCGGTAATCATCGGCCCGCACACTGTGTCCGGATCGGCCGGGTCGCCCACCATGGTCTTGCGCGTCGCCTCAAGGAGCCGTTCAGTAAAGCCATCGAAGACGCGTCGGTGCACGAAAATGCGTTGCACGGCGATGCACACTTGCCCCGCATAAGCGAAGCCTCCGAGTGCCAGCCGCGACGCGGCAAAATCCAGGTCCGCGTCCTCGTGGACGATGGCGGCGGCATTTCCGCCAAGCTCTAAGGTCACCTTCTTCTTGCCGGCCAGGCTCTTGAGCCGCCAGCCAACTTCGGCACTCCCCGTGAAGGTGAGCATCGCCACGCCGGGTTCGGTGGCCAGTATCTCGCCCACCTGTGCCGGACAAGGCACGACATTGAACGCACCGGGCGGCGCCCCAGCGGCGGTGACAATCTCGCCCAGCTTTATGGCAGTCACTGGCGTGAAGGACGAGGGCTTGAGCACCATGGTGTTGCCGGAAGCTAAGCAAGGTGCCAGCTTGTGACACACCAGGTTCAGCGGAAAGTTGAAGGGCGAGATTGCCCCGATGACGCCGATGGGGTACCGGCGCGTGTAGCCGAAATGCCCCTTGGCCGTTGGCAAAAGGTCCAGGGGGATCACCTCCCCGGCGATGCGCTTTGCTTCCTCGGCAGCGACGGTGAAGGTGTAGATGGCCCTGTCCACTTCCCCTTGGGCGAAGCGTATAGGCTTGCCCGCCTCAGCGACGATGGTTTCGGCCAGCTCCTTGGCCCTTTTGCGCATGCCGGCAACAATCCCCTGCAACAGGGCCACCCGCTCGTACGGTGGCATGCGGCGCGTGGTGTCGAAGGCGCGTCGCGCCGCAGCTATGGCTGCAGAAAGGTCAGCCGGTGAACCGCGCGCCACCGCGGCTATCCGCTGGCCAGAAAACGGGTTGGTCACGGCGAAAGTGTCTTTCCCCTCCCGCCATTCGCCGTCGATGAGCATACGGTAGCGTTTGGCCATGGTCATCCTCCCTCATGCCAGGTGCAGAGCCGGCGCAAACACGCCGTATTTTACGACACCGCACGACAATTGTCAACTGTTTTTTTCGAAAAGAAAAAGGCCGCCGGCTGACCAGCGGCCTCATGGGGCGCACTTTCCACACGGCCTCGCCAGGCGATCACTCCACCACCACAGCGGTGCCGTAAGCGAGAATCTCGGCGGCAGCCGACATGACCATCGAGGTGCTGAAGCGAACGCCCACCACTGCGTTGGCCCCCAATGCTTTGGCCTGCTCGACCATGCGGTCCACGGCCTGCTCGCGCGCTTCGGACAACATCTTCGTGTAGTCGACGATCTCGCCGCCAACCACGTTGCGCAGCGCCGCCATAAAGTCGTGGCCAATGTGGCGGGCGCGAATGGTGTTGCCGCGCACCAAGCCCAGGTAACGAACCACCTTCTTGCCAGCAATGGTCTCCGTTGTGGCAATGTACATATTTCTTCCTCCCTCACCTCAACGTACAAAGCGGTACCGGTCCCGTTTCCAGAAGTACAGGCGCTCGCGGACGACCGACAGCAGAAGCAAAACGAACCCCGCGATGGCGGCCAGGATAGCGACCTTCAGAGAGATCGCCAACGAGGGGTCGCGAATGAGACTTTCCACTGCCTTAAACCCCGCGAAGATGAGCAGGGCAGCAGCGCTCACCGCCAGCAGCACCGCGCCGAGGCCCCGCTCGATGCGATTGTACACCCGCGACCAGTACTCCTGCCAGATCCTGCTCTCTGGTTCCATGAGCGTCACTCCTTCCGTCACCTCTTTCAGTTGCCTGAACCCCTCCAGCTCCTTGGCACAGGCGTAACACCTTGCCAGGTGGCGCTCGAGGTCTATCTTCTGAGCCTCTTCTATCTCCCCGTCGAGAAGGGCCATCATCAGCGGCCTGGCCTCCTCACATTTCATGCGGATCACCTCCTTGCTCCCGCTCCAACAGCGCCTTGAGCGCTCGCCGGGCGTGGTAAAGCCGTGACATCACCGTACCCAGTGGTAAGAAAAGGAGCGCAGCCATCTCCGTGTACGACAACTGCTGGAAGTGGCGCAACACGATGATCTCCCGGTACTTGTCGGGCAGGCGACCTATGGCTCGCCACACGCGCTGCGCCGTCTCGTTGCGCTCGACGATCACTTCCGGATCATAGTCCAATTCTGTAGCCACGTCGAGTTCGCCGTTCTCCACTTCCTCCAGTGCCTGGAGGCGCTGTGCCCGCCGCGCGCGCAGGTGGTTGAAGCAGAGGTTGCGCAACAGCTGGTAGAACCAGGGCAGGAACGGCCTTTCTGGGTCAAACAACCGAATGTGCTGGTAGGCCCTGACAAACGCTTCCTGTGACAGATCCAGAGCGTCGTCATGGCAGCCGACCAGGCCCAGAGCAACGGAGTAGGCCAGGCGCTGGTAGCGCTCCACCAGCACCCTGAAGGCCCGAGCATCGCCCCTTTGACAGCGCACCACTGCCTCACGTTCCAGGCGGCGCGACTCAGGTAGAGCAGTGTCCGTAGCTACTTCCATTGCCCACCAAATATACGCAAGGCCTTTGCCATTTATTCAGTCGCTGCAATATACGCCAGCTGAGGGCAAATCGCAAGAAGGATTTTGCTTTCTTGTTGACAAAGCGCTTTTTTCTTCCTATATTTCCAGCGCCATTTCTGGCAAGTCAGCGGAGAGTTGATGACCGATCCACGCGTCGAGAAGCTCGCACAGATCCTGGTAACCTACTCAACCCGCCTGCGCCGGGGGGACAAGGTGCTCATCGAAGCCGTGGATGTGCCTGCTGAGGCGGTCATAGCCATTGCACGTCGCGCGGCTAAGGCTGGCGCCCAGCCCTTTGTCATCACCAAACAGAACCCCATCCTCCGCGAACTCTATGCGTTGGCCACCGAGGAGAGCATGCGCTTGATGGGGCAGGTGGAGGCGACGCTCATGCGGGAGATGAACGCCTACATCGCCCTGCGCGGCAGTCACAATGTGGCTGAGCTTTCGGACGTGCCGGCGGAGAAGATGCAGCTTTACCAGGCTCACTGGTGGAAACCCGTGCACCAGGAAATCCGCGTGCCCAAGACGAGATGGGTGGTTTTGCGCTGGCCCCACCCGGCAATGGCACAGCTGGCCCACATGTCCACTGAGGCGTTTGCTGACTTTTTCTTCCGCGTGTGTACGCTCGATTACCGCCGCCTGTCGCGCGCCATGGAGCCCCTGCGCGAGTGGATGCAACGCACCGACATGGTCGAGATCAAGGGCCCTGGCACGGCACTCCGCTTCTCCATAAAGGGGATGCCGGCGGTCAAGTGCGACGGCCGGCGCAACCTGCCCGACGGCGAGCTGTTCACTGCTCCGGTGCGCGACTCAGTGGAGGGCACCATCCGCTTCAACACGCCGTCGCTGTTCCAGGGCACGCTCTTCCAGGACGTCAGGCTGCGCTTCCGCAAGGGCAAGATCGTGCAGGCCACGGCCGACAAGGGCGAGCGATTGAACCAGATTCTGGATAGCGATGCGGGGGCGCGCTATGTGGGCGAATTCTCCTTCGGCCTCAATCCGCACATCACCCGCCCAATGCTGGATACCCTGTTTGACGAGAAGATCGCCGGCTCTTTCCATCTCACCCCTGGCTCAGCCTACGAAGAAGCCGACAACCGCAACCGCTCGCAAGTGCATTGGGACATGGTCATGATCCAAACCCCAGAATTCGGCGGCGGAGAGATCTATTTCGATGGCACGCTGATCCGCAAGGATGGGTTCTTCGTGCCCGAGGACTTGCAACCTTTGAACCCGCCTCACTTGCGACGCTGAACGAAGACGCGGCTGGCAGAGCATGAGGAGCCGACGGGTACAAGTGGAACCACAGGGACGGCACTGGGTCGAGGTTTTTTTTGCGGGCGTCATTATTCTGGCACTTCGCCCGTTGGCCGATGGTGGAATGACGGACAGTCAAGCGGTGCAGAAGCTCAGAGAGCAAATCGCAGCTACGGAGCGAAGGTTGCGCGGCACCTTCGGCATCGCCTGGAAGGACCTGGACACAGGAGACACCTTCTTGTACAACGCGCAGGAGGTGATGCATGCCGCCAGCCTCATGAAAGTACCGGTCATGATCGAAGTCTTCCGCCAGGCAGAGCAAGGGCGTTTCCGGCTGGGGGACTCCCTCCTCCTACGCAACTCCTTTCGCAGTATCGTCGACGGCTCGACCTACTCTCTGCGCGCGACAGCTGAGAGCGACAGCTCCGTCTACGCACACCTCGGTGGCAAGATGACCATCCGCGACCTGGTCCACCACATGATCACTGTCAGCTCTAATCTCGCCGCCAATCTGCTCCTTGAGCTGGTCGGGCCGGAAAATGTCACCGCCACGGTGCGGACCCTGGGCGCCTCCCACACCCAGGTGCGTCGCGGCCTGGAGGATCTGAAGGCCCATCAGAAGGGGATCAACAACGAGACCTCTGCTTTTGACATGATGCTGCTCCTCGAAGCCATCGCCACCGGCAGGGCAGCAAGCAAACCGGCCTGCGAACAGATGATGGAGATCATGTTTCAGCAAAGGCTCAGGACCAAGATACCCGCTCTCCTGCCGGACAGTCTCAAAGTGGCGCACAAGACCGGCTCGATTTCGCGCATTGACCACGACGCCGGCATCGTGGTGTCGCCCAGCGGCAGGCGGTGCGTGCTCGTGATCATGAGCAGAGGGATTAGCGACCACAAGCGGGCGGCGCAGGGGATCGCCACACTATCCCGTGCCCTCCTGCAGACGATGCAGTTCATCTAAGCATGGAGGCCTGTATGTTGGAGGAGTTCCGCAATCAGCAGTACACCGATTTTTCTCTGCCAGAGAATCGCAAGGCGCAGGAGGAGGCCATTGCGGCGGTGGAGCGCCTGGCCGACCGGCAGTACCCGCTGTTCATCGACGGCAAAGAGGTGATTACGGCCAAGGTGAAACCGTCGTTCAACCCCTCTGACAAGGACCGTCAGGTGGGGGCATTTTGCCAGGCGGGCCAGAGAGAGGTGGACATGGCCATGGACGCAGCCTTGCGCGCCTTCGAGTCCTGGCGGTGGGCGGAGCCACAGGAGCGCGCCATCGTCCTGCTCAAAGCCGCCGAGCTCATGAAGCGCCGCCGCTTTGAGCTGAACGCCTGGATGATTCTTGAGGCAGGCAAGAACTGGGTCGAGGCGGACGCCGACACCGCAGAGGCCATCGACTTCTTGGAGTTCTATGCCCGCGAGATGCTCCGCTACGGCGCCACACAGCCGGTAACGCCGGTCAAGGGTGAATTCCCGCAGTTGGTGTACATCCCATTGGGCGTCGGGGTGGTGATTCCGCCCTGGAATTTCCCCAACGCCATCCTCACCGGCATGACCTCGGCCGCGATCGTTACCGGCAACACCGTGCTCCTCAAACCGGCCAGCGATACACCGGGCATCGCCTATCAGGTGGTGGACATCTTCCGCCAGGCAGGCCTGCCGCCTGGCGTGCTCAACTTCATCCCAGGCAGTGGGGCGGAGATCGGCGACTACCTGGTGCAGCACCCAAAGACCCGTTTCATTTCCTTCACGGGCTCCATGGAGGTGGGCTTGCGCATCAACCAGCTTGCGGCCACGCCAAGCCCTGGCCAAATCTGGATCAAGCGCGTGGTTGCGGAAATGGGTGGCAAAGACACCATCGTGGTGGATACCGATACGGACTTGGAAGCCGCAGCCGACGCAGTGACCGTGTCTGCCTTTGGCTATCAGGGGCAAAAGTGCTCGGCGTGCTCGCGCTGCGTGGTTCTGGCGGACGTCTACGATCGATTCGTGGAGCTGCTCAAGGCGCGCGCGGAGAAACTCACCATCGGCCCGACCAAGGACCCGGCCAACTACCTCGGGCCGGTCATCAACAAGGCTTCGGAGGAGAAGATCCTCGAATACATCGAGATCGGCAAGAGGGAAGGCAAGTTGGTCACCGGTGGCAGCAAGGCGCCGGGCAACGGCTACTTCATCAGGCCGACGATTTTCAAGGACATTCAGCCGGGCGCGCGGCTGGATCAGGAGGAGATTTTCGGGCCGGTGCTGGCGGTGCTCAAGGCCAAGGATTTTGCACAGGCCCTGGACCTGGCCAACAGCACGATCTACGGCCTCACCGGTGCTGTCTGGACGCGCGACCGCTTCAAAATCGCTGAGGCAAAGCAGCGCTTCCACGTCGGCAACCTGTACATCAACCGGAAGTGCACCGGTGCGCTGGTGGGTGGACATCCGTTCGGCGGCTTTAACATGAGCGGCACCGACTCCAAGGCCGGCGGGCGGGACTACCTGCTGCTCTTCTTGCAGGCCAAGTCCATCTCCGAGAAGCTCGGTTAAAGGTCCTTGCGGAAGCGCGAGGGAGGTTGGCCGATTGCGGGCAGTGGTAATCCAAGGGCCAGGGCGGGTAGGCGTCGAGCAGGTGCCGCCACCCGCGCCTGGCCCTGGCGAAGTGCTCATTCGGGTCAAGGCGTGCGGCTTGTGCGGCACCGACGTCCACCTGTACCGCGGCGAGTACCTTGGCTCCTACCCTCTCATTCCAGGCCATGAGGCAAGCGGTGAGGTGGCAGGTGTTGGCCCCGGGGTCACAGGGCTTGCTCCTGGCGAGCGGGTTGCGCTGGAACCCAACATCTCCTGCGGGAGCTGTCGCTTCTGCCTGACCAACCAGCAGAACTTTTGCCACAATTGGTCGGCGGTGGGCGTCACCCGGCCGGGAGCCATGGCGGAGTACGTGGTGGCTCCCGCGGCCAATTGCTTCGCCATCGGCGACCTGGCCTATGAGGCCGCTGCCTTCATGGAACCCCTCTCCTGCGTCTTGCACGGCCTGGACCAGGTGAGCGTCGAGCCGGGTGACCGCGTCCTGCTCTTCGGCGCAGGACCCATCGGGCTGCTTCTGATTCAAGTGCTCATGGCCTTGGGCGCCAGCCAGGTCACCGTAATCGAGCGCAGTCCGCGGCGGCGGCAGTCGGCTGCACAATTGGGAGCCTCTGCTTTCCCGGCGGTGACTGAGCAGTTGGCCGAGCGGGCTGCTGCCGACGAATTCGACTTGGTCGTCGAGGCGACGGGGGACCCCGGTTTGATCGGCGAGACGCTCCGCCTGGCGCGCAAAGGAGGGCGCGTGCTCCTTTTCGGCGTACCGCCCGCAAGCAGCACTGCGACCATCGAGCCCTTCCTCATCTTCCGGAAAGGGCTGCGCGTGGTCGGCTCCTACACGTCGCGCCGCAACTCCATAGCCGCGCTCCGGCTGCAGCAGGCCGGTCGCGTGCGCACAGAGGGGCTTGTCACCCATCGCCTCCCGCTGGAGAAGTTTGCGGAGGGAGTAGCGCTGTTGGACAACCCGGAGCAGGTGCTCAAAGTCATGTTTCTGCCCGAAACCTGACCACCTTTGGACGGCAAACGCAGGACTTGATGCGAGGTAAGGGAAACAGCAGGACACTTGCGATGAAGAAATCGACTCAACAGAAACTGTCGCGCGTGGAGGAAATCGCCCTCCGCGAAAGTGGCCAGGAGCTGTGCTATCCGCCCACGGAAAAGATCGGTGTCATCGTCGTGCCGAACTTTCCGAGCTTGGGAAGAGTGGTTGCGTTGCGCTTCTTGGAATGGGCACAAGCCAACCCGGGCGGAGTCGTGTCGCTCCCCACAGGCAAGACCCCTGAGTATTTCATCAAGCATGTAACGCGTTACCTCAACACCTGGACCCGGCCGGAGACGCAGAAAGAGTTAGAGGCTGGC
>JACIZP010000188.1 GCA_014359355.1 Calditrichota bacterium
GCCCGGGGCAGAGGCTCCCGCGCTATGTCATCGCGTGGAGACGCGCCTGTTGGGCATGGACGCCAGTATCGCCGACCACCTTACCGTGTCCCTTTGCAGCAGCCACGAGGTGCTGGCCATCCGCTGCCAACCCGGGGAGATCATCAAGCGAGTGTCCCTCCCGAAAGAGGTGCGCTTTGTGGGACTCAACACCATGGTCAGAAGCAAGGCGGAGAACGATCACTACGCGCGAGCCCAGGTTGCGGCTTGCATGGGCACGAAGATCATTCTTGACCACGCCCGCAAGGCGAAACATCTCCCTCAAGGATTTGACGGCTACCTCTGTAACATACCTGTGGCCGATTTCGCCTCATACCGACGCCTGCTGCCAGCCAAGATCACCGGAAAGCAGTTCCGCGCTACCCACGGCAGACTGCCCGACGCCCGTTTGGCGGTGAGCCCTTCCGACACCTATCGCGTACGCAGTTGCACTGAGCACCTGTTAATGGAGCATCGCCGCGCCGAACAAATGTTGGCCTTGCTCAGCGACACCGGCGCGGAGCTGGATGAGCGGATGGAACGCGTGGGCAGATTGATGTTCGACTCGCACGAGAGCTCGCGCCGTGACTGCAACCTGTCCAGCCGTGAGGCAGACCTGTTAGTGAGTATGGTCAAGGAGCGCGGCCCGCTGCAAGGCCTTTATGGGGCCAGAGCGACCGGGCGGCGTGCCGGTGGCACCGTGGCCGTGGCCGCTGCGGCCAACACCGACGACGTGCTCCAGAACATCCTGGCCCAGTACCACGACGCCACTGGGGTGCAGGGCCGGCTGCACACTGGGTCGGCACCCGGTGCCCTGTTGGGGACTGTCACCACGGCGCAATTCTCATGAGCGTAGCCTGTCTTGAAAGAAGGAACAATGTTCTTAGGCAACTGAGGATGCGGACAGGAGCCAAGGAACTGCCATCGACGCCTGAGGGCCTGCCAAGAGGCACCTTCCCTGCGGGAGATGCGCCACGGGCACACCTGAATTCTTGTCCATCGCCAGGCGCAGCTGACAACCGTGTCTACGACTGTTTTGGAGAGACACATCTACGTGCATAACCCGATCACAGAGCCAAGAAGATGACCTCGCCTTCCTTCTTCAGAATCAGCTTCTTTGCCATCTTCAGCCTGCTCAGCGTCATGCGCCTCTACTACCGTGCGAAGGCGGGAGTGCTGACACAGCGGCCCCCTTTGCGAGCAGAAGGCAATCTTGTGCTGGCCGTTCGCGTCCTCTTTGGCGTGCCTCTTCTCTTGGTGACCCTCTGCTACTGCCTTGATCCGCAGAGGTTATCGTGGATGACCGTACCGCTGCCGACGGCAGCGCGCCTGACAGGGCTGGTGCTGGGCCTCGCGGCTCTGGTGGTGCTCTGGGCGGTGCACCACGCCTTGGGAGCCAACTTCACTACCTCCATCGTCCCCAAGGCGCACCACACCCTGGTGCAAACAGGCCCCTACCGCTGGGTCAGGCATCCGATGTATTCGTCATACCTGCTGCTTTTCATAGCAGCCTTCCTGATCTCAGAGAACCTGGGGATCGGGCTCCTGGGGACGGCGATCATCCTCTCCCTGATGACCCTCCGCCTGCGAAAAGAAGAGGCTTTGCTCATCGAGCGGTTCGGAGAGAACTATCGCCGCTACATGCAGACGACCCGTAAGTTCTTTCCAGCCATAGATCCGCGCTGGTATCTGTGGCGGGCGACTGTTCTCCGCGGCGAAGTGTGCGGGCATGAACCATTCGCCCAGGAAGCACATCTCTTGCCCAATGGTGGCCCGCTGAGTGACGATGTCTGATGCAACACGCACAGTGGTCAGCGGGGCCCCAGGGTTAATGCGAGGAGCCCTTTGTGTAGACTTTGCCCCCGCTTCGTCTGGCCATAAGACAAATGGCCAGCAACATTCGTCTTATCGGGAATTGCGTGAGTTCACTTTGCCGCTAGGATTGAGCTGCAGCTTCCAGTGCGGCAAGCTCTCCCTGGCGTTGGGAGACGTCACCGGAAAGCCCCTTGAGGGCAAGGAGTAAGACGAGGTGTGACGTGGTGAGGAACGGCGACAATCGATCTCCCCTGCGCACCGTCCTCAGCCGACCCAGTGGCCGGACAGTGGTGATCGGTCCAGAAGAGCCGGTGGTGATCATCGGCGAAAAGATCAACCCCACCGGGAAGAAGCAGTTCGCCGAGGAGCTGCGTCGCGGCGACCTGTCCAGCGTGCGCCGGTGGGCACAGGAACAAACCGCTGCCGGGGCCGGGGTGATCGACATCAACGTCGGCACAGACGGGGTCAACGAGGTGGAGCTGTTGCCCGCTGCCGTGCAAGCGGCAATGGAGTGCACGGACCTACCGCTGGCCCTCGACAGCGGCAACGCCAAGGCCATGGAGGCAGCGTTGGCGATCTGCGACGGCAAGGTGATCATCAACTCCACCACGGGCGAGAGGCAGGCTCTGGACACGATCCTCCCTCTGGCCGTGCGGCACGGAGCCGCGGTGATCGGCCTGTGCTACGACGAGGAGGGGATCAGCTCCGACCCCCGCCGTCGACTGCAGGTGGCCGAAACGATCGTCAATAAAGCCGTGGGTTTCGGCATCCCCCTCGCAGACGTGATACTTGACCCCCTTGCTCTGCCTGTGAGCACCGACACGCGAGCCGCTGCAGTGACGCTGGAGACGGCGCGGCTGATTCGGGAACACTTGGGCACCAATCTGACTCTGGGCGTGAGTAACACTTCCTTCGGCCTGCCGGATCGAGCCGCGCTCAACCTCAGTATGCTGGTCATGGCCATTGCCATGGGGGTCAACTGTCCCATTGCCGACCCCACGCGACCTGAGGTCATCAAGGCGGTGCTGGCGTGCGACCTCCTGGCGGGCCGTGACGAAATGGCCGCCCGCTGGCTGCACCATTTTCGCAGCGGCGCTGGGCGTTGAGCGATTGAAAAGAGCCACAGAGCAGCGATTAGGGCGCGGCAGCGGTGGAAAAACACGGCGCTGCCAGGAGAGGCTTGCCGGGCGGACGATTCGGGCAAAGGAAGCAGATCGCCTTCCGGCGAGTGTTTTGGAGAAAGGATCTCAACAACGGCACGAAGAGCAACGGAAACAAAGATACGCTATTTGGACGGGCAGCGCCTGAAGCGGGCGATCGTCGCGGGCTCCCATTTTGTGATTCGCGCACAGCGTGAGCTGGATGCCATCAACGTCTTCCCGGTGGCGGATGCCGACACCGGCACGAACATGGCGACCACGATGTCCTCGGTTGCCGAGGCAGTGGCGCAGTGCGAGGGGCGTTCCATTGCCGATGTGGGCAGAGTGGCTGCCGAATCGGCGCTCAATGGCGCGCGCGGCAACTCCGGGGCGATTCTCGCCCAGTTCTTCGAGGGCTTGCGCCAGGAATTGCGCGGCAAGTGGCGCGTATCCACGCGCGCCTTCGGCAGAGCGGTGTTGCGCGCAGCAGAGCGCGCACGGCAGGCCATTGCCAATCCGCGAGAGGGCACCATCATCACGGTGATGCGCGACTGGGCGGCTCATTTCCACCGCCACGCAGAGCGCAAGACTGACTTTGCCGAACTCCTCCGCGACTCGTTGGGTGAGGCACGGCGCTCCCTGGCCGAGACGCCTCGCAAGTTGGATGTGCTGGCGCGCGCGGGCGTGGTCGACGCGGGCGCGCAAGGTTTTGTGCACCTTCTGGAAGGGATTGTCGACTTTATCGAAACCGGCCGCATTCGAGGCGCGGCGTTGCGACGCCGCATCGCTCACCGTTTCCGCCTGCCGCGCACAGAATCGCCAGACGCGTCAAAGTACCGGTATTGCACAGAATGTCTCCTGTCAGAATCCCGGGCAGGACGCCGCAGCCTGGCGCGGCTGCTCAGCCCGCTGGGGGACTCGCTCATTGTCGCCGGCCGGCGTGCCAAGATGCGCGTCCACCTGCACACCGATGACCCCCAAGCGGCATTGCAACTCCTGGCCAAGTACGGTCAGGTCTCGGCAGTCAAGATTGACGACATGCGCGCGCTCCGCCCTCCCAAGGCGCAGCCAAAGCGCAAAGGCATCGCTTTAGTCACGGACAGTTCCTGCGATTTGCCCGACGACTTCATGCGGGAGCACCGCATTTTCGTGGTGCCGCTCACCGTCCGTTTCGGCGCCCAGTCATACCTGGACAAATTCGAACTCCAGCCGGACGCCTTTTACCAGAAACTGCTCACCTCCGCGGTCCATCCCACCACCTCCCAGCCAGCGCCTGGAGACGTGCTGCGCATCTACCGCCAAGCTTTGGCGAGGCACCAATCCGTGGTGGCGATCCATCTAGCAGGGGCACTGAGCGGCACGCTGCAGGCGGCAAAGATCGCTGCCCAGCAGTGCCCAAAGAGAAGGGTGCACGTAGTGGACGGAAAATGCGCTTCCATCGCCTTGGGCCTGGTGGTTGAGCAGGCAGTGGAGGCTATCCGCCAGGGCCTTGACGTGGATGAGGTGGTGGCACGCGCGCAAAGAGCTGCTGACAACGTGCGCATCTACTTGGCAGTGCCGACCCTGCGCTATTTGATGCGCAGCGGCCGGGTCGGCTGGCTGAAGGGTGGCATCGGCACCCTGCTCGGGGTTAGACCGATCATCAGCCTTAACGAACAGGGCGAGGCGGTGGAGTTGGCAAAGACCTTAGGGATGAAGATGGCTCTTGAGAAGATTGTCAAACTGGCCATCCGCCACGCCCGGAGACTTGCTGCACCCCGCTTTGCCGTGGCGCACTCGCACGCTCCGGAGCTTGGCAACTGGCTGGCGGCCCGCCTCGAGGCGGCCACTGGCCAGCAAGGGATTTGGGTGCTTGATGCCGCCCCGGTGCTCGGCGCGCATGTGGGACCCGGGGCTGCAGCGGTCGCCGTGCTGGGCATGGATCCAGCCTGAGCGGAGCAGCGTGTACGTGGAGGAAAAGCCATCGCTATGCTGAAATTGCTCATCGTGATCGTGCTGAGCTATTTGGCGGGGTCCGTTCCCACCAGCATCATCGCCAGCAAACTGTTTCGCGGCATCGACATCCGCGACTATGGCAGCGGCAACGCCGGTGCCACCAATGTGCTCCGCGTGCTGGGCTGGCGAATTGCCCTCCTGGTGATGGTGGTCGACGTCGGCAAAGGATTTGTCGCGGCGCGATTCATCGCTCCGCTGGCTTTCTCAGCCATTCCTGACCACCCTGCTCTTGTACAGATCCTGGCCGGGACCGCTGCAGTGGTGGGTCACATCTACACCGTTTTCGCCGGCTTCCGCGGCGGCAAAGGGGTCGGCACCGGTGCCGGCGTAATGCTTGCGCTGTATCCTTTGGCCACCCTCATCTGCGCAGCAGTCTTTTTTGCGGTCGCCTTCGCCACTCGCTATGTCTCCTTGGCCTCGCTCACCGCGGTGATCCTCTTGCCCGCGTTGCTCATCCTCTTCAGACAGGTATTCCATTGGCCCGTCGATGCGTACTTGCTGGTGTTCGCGGCCCTGGTCGCGGCGCTCATCGTCTTTGCCCATCGCAGCAACATCCGTAGGCTGATGGCCGGGACCGAAAACCGTTTCGGCAGCAAGCGCCAAGGGACTCAAGAGGCAGCGCACGAATAGGCAGAGCCGCCAATGGCCAGCGAACAGCCGCTGAGGCCAGCGCGCAGGTGAGCCCATCTTCCGGCAACCGGACGCACAGCCGTGCGGACCGCGCGCGATCGGCGCTGCAGTTCGACGCTAACCGGCTGTTGACGTCGTAGGTGGAGACGGAAACCAGACGTGCAGGTGACTTTTCTCGGCACCGGAGCCTCTGTGCCCATGCCCAATCGGGCGCTTCCTGCGGTGACCCTCTGTCACAGCGGAGTGATCACACTCTTCGACTGTGGCGAGGGGACGCAGTTTCAGCTACAGCGCGCGGGCCTCTCGCCCCACAAGATTACCTGCATCTGCATTTCCCACCTGCACGGCGACCACTTCTTTGGGCTGCCTGGGCTCCTGGCCTCGCAGAACCTGATGTCCCGTGCGGCGCCTCTGCAAATCGTCGGGCCGCTGGGCCTGGGCGAGTACCTGCACACAACGCAGCGGCTGACCGGCACCCGACCATCATTTGACCTGCAGGTCACGGAGGTGGCGCCGGAGCATGAGTACGTGGCGCTGCGCCTGTCCAAAGCAACACTCGAAATACGGCCATTGGAGCACACTGCCTTCTGCCTGGGCTTCCGTTTCGTGGAGGACGACCTGCCGGGGAAATTCGACGCAGAGAAGGCGAACCAGCTGGGCATCCCGGAGGGGCCGCAGCGAGCTGCGTTGGTACGGGGCGAGCCAGTCCTCCTCTCCGACGGCAGGCTTGTCCAGCCTGAAGCCGTTGTCGGCCCACCGCGTCGCGGCCGGAGAGTCGCTTACTGTGTCGATACCAGGCCGTGCGCTTCTGCCGCCCTGCTGGCGGAACGTGCTGACCTCCTCATCCACGACGGCACTTTTGCCCAAGACGAAGCCGATCGTGCCCATGAGACCGGCCACTCCACGGCGCGGCAGGCAGCAGAAATTGCGGCGCGCGCCGGTGCACGGCGCCTCATTCTCACCCACATCAGCGCGCGTTACGTGGATGATGTTTCGCCTCTGCTCAATGAGAGTCGGGCTCGGTTTGCAGAAGCAGAGGTCGCCTCAGACCTGATGAGCGTGACCGTGCCACTGCAGGAAGGAGACTGAGAGCATGCTCTCTTCCTCCCACCGGACCTCGCGCCTGATCTGGGCCCTGGTGATCGTCGGCCTGCTGGCGGTCTCTTCGGCCTCCATTCTCATCAAGCTCTGCGCTGCGCCGCCGCTCACCATCGCTGCCTACCGCCTGACCATCGCCGCCTCCGTGTTCGTAGCCGCCACGCTGGTGAAGGGTGGGTCGCCTCTCCGCCCCTTTTCGCCGCCGCAACTGCGCATTGCGGTTTGCTCTGGCGCCTTCCTCTGTCTTCATTTCGCCACCTGGATCACCTCTCTTCGCTACACCTCGGTTGCCAGCTCCGTGGTCTTGGTGCAAACGGCTCCGATATTCGTCGCCTTGGGTTCCCGCTTCATTCTCCGCGAGAGCGTGCAGCCACTCTTGTGGTTAGGTATCGGCCTTGCCATGGCGGGGGGCGTTGTCATCGCCAGCCAGGATTGGGGTTCAGGGGTGGATACGCTGCAAGGTGACCTTCTGGCCTTAGCTGGAGCAGTAGGGGCAGCAGGCTACTGGGTGGCCGGGAGGCGGTTGCGGGCGACGATTGGCATCTTGCACTACGCCGCGGTCGTGTACAGCACGGCGGCTATCCTGCTCACGGCGCTCGCCCTGTTCAGCGGCGCGCGACTTGGGCCATATCCCGCCAACACCTTGCTCCTGCTTCTGCTGATCGGCTTGGTGCCCCAGGTGATTGGTCACACCAGCTTCAACTACGGTCTGCGCTTCTTGCCGGCTTCGGTGGTCTCAGTGCTGGTCCTCGGCGAACCGGTGGGGGCCACGGTATTGGCCAACTTCATCCTTGGCGAGTCGGTTTCCGCCACAAAGGCACTTGGCGGTATAGTGATTTTGGCAGGAGTGTATCTCACAGCGCGCGCCGGAACGGCAAGGACGGCAGCAGCGCCCGACACGGGAGAAAGCGGTTGAAATTCTGCTCGTCGGGTGGTATATTTGTGCGGCGAGCAAGCTTAGAAGACATCACTGTCCGGCAGGTGATCATGCACAGCAGTTTTCGGGTGATTGTCAGTGGGGACGAGGTCAGCCTCCCTTTCGCTGAGGCGCAGCAACTGTTGGGGCACGAAGTTGACTTCTTGGTAGCAGGTTCACACGCTGAGCTGCTGCGCAGGCTCGACGGGGACGGCCCATGTCTCCTCATCGCGCACCCGCAGGCAGTGGCCGCACCAGACGTGACTGCGGCGGTGCGCAAAGGGTGGCAGGGGGAACAGTTGCTTGTAGCGATCCTGGGAGATGGCGTGCCGGCCAACCTCGAGCCGAACCTTGTCTACGATGTGCTGGAGCCAAGCGCTTCGTCGCTGCGCCTGGTGCGGTTGGTGCAAAACGCCCAGTCCTACCTTCGACTGCGCCGCGAGCTCCGCACCCTTGCCTCCCAGTTGGAAGAACAGGCGCAAGACCTGCACGAGCTCAACCAGATAGGCATTGCTCTCTCCTCGGAACGCGACTTGGACGTGCTTCTGGAAATGATCCTGCGCAAGAGCCGGGAGATCACCTGTGCGGACGCAGGCAGTCTTTACCTCGTGGAGGAGATCCCTGGCGCGCCCGTGGATGAGCGCAACCCCTTCGCCAACAAGCAGCTCCGCTTCAAGCTCTCCCATAACGACTCGTTGCAGATCAGCTACAACGAGTTTGTCATGCCCATCGAGAAGCGGAGCATCGCCGGCTATGTGGCACTCACCGGGGAGCCGCTGAACATCGAGGATGCCTATGCCTTGCCCGAGGATGCCGAGTTCAGCCACAACCGCAGCTTCGACCTGAGCACCGGCTACCGCACCAAGTCCATCCTCGGCATCCCCATGCGCACGCACAAGGGGGAAATCATCGGTGTGCTGCAGCTTATTAATCGCAAGCGACGCTGGGAAGCTAAGCTGACCAGCCCAGAGTCCATCGAGCAAGAGATACTGCCCTTCGACGACAAGTGCGTGCACTTGGCCTCGTCCTTAGCCAGCCAGGCAGCAGTAGCTATCGAGAACACACGCCTGTACCAAGAAATCAAGGAGCTCTTCGAAGGCTTCGTGCGCGCCTCTGTGCTGGCCATCGAACAGCGAGATCCCACCACCTACGGCCACTCGGAGCGGGTAGCCACCCTGTCGGTGGGCATCGCCGAGGTGGTTGACCGCGTACAGACTGGGCCATACCGCACCGTGCACTTTACCCGCGACCAGATCCAGCAGATCAAATACGCAGGCTTGCTCCATGACTTTGGCAAGATCGGTGTGCGCGAGCACGTGCTGGTCAAGGCGAAAAAGCTCTACCCGGCACAGCTGGAAATCATCAAAGGGAGGTTTCGCTACCTCAAGCGGGCTTTGCAGCAACGCTACACGGCCGAGAAGGTGAACTACTTTCTGACCACCTCGCGCGAAGAAGCCCTGCGAGCGTGCGCATACCTTGACGAAGAGTTCGCACGCCGGCTGCGCGAGCTGGACGATTACTTGGAGTTCATCATCCGGGCCAACGAACCGACTGTGCTGCAGCAAGGGGGTCTGGACAAGCTCCTCGAGATAGCGCAGCTCTGGTACGAAGATGATGGCGAGCGCATTCGCTACCTGGACGAGGAGGAGGTCAAGCTGCTCTCTATCACCAAGGGGAGCCTGAGCGACGAAGAGCGCGCCGAAATCGAGTCCCACGTCACTCACACCTACAATTTCTTGAGCAAGATCCCCTGGACGTCAGAGCTGAAGCCGGTGCCCGAGATCGCTTACGCGCACCATGAGAAGTTGGACGGCAGCGGCTACCCACGGCGCCTTTCCGCCCCAGACATTCCCCTGCAGTCCAGGATGATGGCCATCGCCGACATCTACGACGCTCTTACGGCGTGGGATCGCCCCTACAAGAAGGCCGTGCCGCCCGAAAAGGCTCTGGATATCCTCACCGCCGAGGTGCGCGCCGGTCTCCTCGATGCAGAGCTCTTCCGCCTGTTCGTCGAGGCGGAGGTCTATCGTCAGGTGGCAAGGCCGCAGTCGACGCCCTGAGAAGCGGTCGCACCGGCCCGGGGAGCGCAGCGCCTCAACACAAGGAGAAATGTGGTGCACCGATGGCTATTGCTGGCGCTAGCCGCCCTTGGCTCGACGTGGCCGGGGCAGCTCTTCTGTGCCGGGGAAAAACCGAGTGGACTTCCTGACCTCGACGTCACTTTCATCAGTCGCACCCCCCGCTATTCGCGGCTGGTAGTCTCCTACCACCAGCGCGCGGACGGTTTAGTTGGGGACGTTCGGCCCTACCTGACCGCTGAGGAGCAGGCGAAGAAACGCTGGCCAGCTCCAGGCGACACCGTCACCTTTGCCGCTCACGTGCGCAATCATGGCGACTCCCCAGTCCCCGGTTTTGCCTGCCTATGGGCGATCGACGGGCAGGTCGTGGCAGCCTCGCAAGGAGGGCTTCTCCTTCCTGAGCAGGAAGCGGTGTTCAAGCTTGTCTGGCGCTGGCAAGATGGCCCTCACACCGTGTCCTTCCAGGTTGACCCGCAAGATGTGATCCCCGAAATCAGCCAGCGCAACAACCAGCTGACCGATCGCACAGACGCGCTCACTTTCCATTTCCATGTGGAGCGCTCCCTGTACGAGTACTTTCGGAGCGTCAAAAATTCATGGGGCACCTACTCGTGGGAGGACTGGGCGCAAAGCCAGGTGGCGCTGATGAACGACCTGTTTCGCGCCGCAGTCTATCCCACTACGCCCCAAGGCGTGGTGGAGCGCGTGCGCCTGGACATGATTACCATCCACCCGGATGGAGAGTTGGACCCGGAGGGCACGCATGCCCCAGAGGACTTGGAATGGGACGGACGTTGGGGCTTCAAGGCGACTTACCTGACCGATCAATTCTACGAGAAGAATCCTTGGGCGATTGCCCACGAATGGTCGCTGATCCACGAGCTCGGGCATCAGCTCGGGCGCATCGACCTCTATTGCCTGGACGTCACCGCCGCACAGAACCTGGTCAACCGTGAGGCCTATCGGTCAAAATATCGGCTTTGTCTCATGCACACGGGCATCTACTTGCCCCAGGATGAGGTGCATTTCTTCTGCGAGCACACCGCCGCCTCCCTGAATCGCGACAAAGGGGTGCGCCGCGGCCACTTCGGCGAGTATCTGCTCGATCTACCGGCAGACAATGAGCTTCTGGTGCTGGATGCTGATTACCGCCCCTTGCCCAATGCGCTGGTGAGCGTATTTCGGGCCGAACCATTGGGCTATACGGAAAAGCGCATCGGGCCAAAACCCGCCCTCGCCGGCCGCACAGACCGGCTGGGCATCTTTCCCTTGGGGGCAAATCCGTTTGGCGAAATCAACAACTGGGGGACGAACGGCGTGCTGTTAGTGAAGGTCGAAAAGGGGAAGCAGGCCTGCTATCGCTGGCTGGAGATCTGCGACTTTAACCTGGAGTACTGGCGTGGCAACCACGAGAAGGCAACGTACGCCATCTTCACTGACTTGCGATAAACCAGGCCCGCAGCGGCCCGCCCGGACCGGGAAGATGCGCCAGGCAAGGGGCTCGTGGATAGCGCCCCTTGCCCTTTTCCTGCTGGCCTCCCACGCCTGGGCCCAGGAGCTCAGCATTCTAAAGCGGGCCATCGCCGAGCACGGCGCGCAATGGACCGCGGCGAGCAATTGGGTGAGCGAGCTCTCCTTCGCAGAGCAGCAGGCGCTGTGTGGGACTTTTCTCGCGCCGCCCGATCCAACCAGCGCCACCCTCCTTGTCTTACAGCGCCCGGGGCAGCTCCCGCCGGTATTCGACTGGCGCGACAACAACGGCAACTGGGTCAGCGGCGTGCGCGACCAGGGCGCCTGTGGCAGCTGCTGGGACTTTTCGGCGGTTGCGCAAATCGAGTCCTGGTGGATGATCCATACCCAGACGGCCACGCCGCCCCTGGACCTCTCCGAGCAGTTCGTCCTCTCCTGCGCCGGGATTGGCTCCTGCTCCGGCGGGGACATCGGCGGAGTGCTGGAGTTCGCCCGCACCTCTGGCATCCCGCCCGAAAAGTGCATGCCTTACAAAGCAGACGATAAAGTTCCCTGTGCCGAGGCGTGCAAAGACTGGCGCGCCCAGGCAGTGAAGATCCCCGGCTGGGGATACATCACCTTTGAGGAAGCTCTCACCGCAAACATCAAGGCGGCGGTCTACCGGCATCCCGTCTCAGCCCATTTCACCGTCTACGAGGACTTTACCGCGTACGCAGGCGGCGTGTACGAGCACGTGTCGGGCAAAGAGCTCGGCGGTCACGGCATCTTGATTGTCGGGTGGAACGACTACGAGCAGAGCTGGATTTGCAAGAACAGCTGGGGCCCATCTTGGGGGGACAAGGGGTACTTCCGCATCAAGTGGGGCAATTGCGGCATGGGCCGTTACATGCCTTTCATCTGGGATGCGCTCACTGGAGGCGCTTTGGCCGTCACACCTGCCCGGCTGGAAATATCACTCTCCCCGGGGGATTCAGCGACAGCTACCGTCACGCTGCGCAACGTGGGCGCCATCCCCCTCGAGTACTCCGCCATCGACTATCAGTTGCCAGTCATGTTCCATCCCAGCCCGTTCATGGCGTACGACTCGTCGAGCTGGTGGTGCGGCGACCCGGCTATCAAGGGGTACGAGAATCACTGGCTGCAGTATCTGGAGACGCCGCCGCTGAATTTGTCCCGCACCTCGGCGCCCCGCCTGCGCTGGATGGGGATGTGGGCAGTGGAGGACCCCGGCGGTGCTGAAGCCCCGTGGGACGGCTGGGATGGATGCAACGTGTGGGTTTCCACCGACAACGGCCGTACCTTCCGCGTGGCCGAGCCTGTCTCGCCTCCCTATGACCGCCGCAGCCTGTGGAGCTTCGGCAATGCTGAACAGGGCTGGAACATGGGCGTGGGCATCCCAGGTTGGACCGGCAAGAGCGGCGGCTGGCGGCCAGTGGAATTCGACCTTGCGGCCTACAAGGGGGACAGCGTGGTGATCCGCTTCGCCTTTGCCTCCGACATGGGCCTCTGCACGCTGGACGACTCGACGCTGGTGGGCTTTTTCGTAGACGAAATCGTGGTAAGCGACGGGCAGCGCACCCTGTTCGTCGACCACGGCGAGGACATAGGGACGATGCGGCGCGTCGGCTTCGGCGTGCGGAGCGCCGCGTGGCTGAGCCTTGTCCGTCCGGCAGGCGTCATTGCACCCGGCAGCTCGGTCGACTTGGGCGTGAGAGTGTCCGCAGCGACCCTTGCCCTGGGCGACTACCCCGGTCTTCTCACCATCACCACCAACGACACGACTATGCCCGTTGCCGAGGTGCCTTTGTCCCTCACCGTGCGCCCCCGGCCAGAGCCGGTCATCGTCGAAGACTGGCACCTGGCCCAGAACTACCCCAATCCCTTCAATGCCACAACCACCATCGAGTACAGCGTCCCGGAAGCTGGGGAGGTGAGCCTCACTCTCATAAATGCTACGGGCCAGGTGGTGCGCACCATGGCACGCGGATGGCACGACGTGGGGCACTACCGCGTCGTCTGGGATGCACGCGATGACTGGGGCAGGTCGTTAGGGAGCGGCGTCTACCTCTATCGGCTGCAACTGGGCCAGCGGCAGGTGCGCTGTCGCAAATTGGTGCTCCTCCGGTAACGAGGGGCAGAACCACTCCCCGCAGCGCTCTCGCCCCTTCGGAACACTCCCCGGTTCGCACCAAACTCAATAGCCGAACACACCAGCTCTGCCACCGCGCGCCTCTAACTTGAGGTCATGGAGCTGCGGCGCCTTCACCTGGATGCGCAAGTAGAAGCGCTTGGCAATCCCTGAGGGTACCCAATCGAACATGGCCTCCCAGCAATGCAGGTCGCGGTAGAAGACCCAGCGATGGCTGGCCACCTGCTTCTCCTTCAGGTCAAAATGCGCGCTGTACTCGGCGCGCCAGTTCTTGGTGAGCTGGATCTGCAGTCCGCGCACGTCCAGATAGTAGCGCTCTCTTGGGTGGGCAGGATCGCTGCGCCGCTCCTTGTCGTAGCCAAACGATAGACTCACCGACCACGGGATATCAAGCCCCTGGAAGGTGCTCAACTCTTCGAAGCGGTCGCCACGCCTGCGCAACTCCTCGTCGAACACACCCCTGGGTGTGACTTCCTCTTGACCTCCCTCAGGGATGACAACTGGCTGGGGCGGAGCAGCCTTCCTCCTGCCCCTTCCCTCCAGCCGCAGCGACGCATTGAAGCGTATCCCGGTCAGCCAGGCAACTTTGCCGCGCAGCAGCCCTCCTGCGTCAAACAAGTAGTCGTTCACTGTCCTGCGCAGCGCATAGTCGTAGCGGTAGAAGCTGTGCGTGGCACTGGCCGAAATGCTCAAGTTGCGCAGAGGGTTGGCGGTGAGCGTGCTGTACAAGTCGGAGAGCTTGTACTCCTTCGCTTTGAAGTTGAAGCCAGTGCTCAAATCGACGGTGAACAGGTCAAACTTGCGCTCCTTTTCGCCCTCCCCAGTCTTCATCTGGAAAACGTTATTGACACGAAGGGAAAGGCGCTGCTGCCCACCCATCGGGGTACCGCCAAAGCGGTCGCGCTTGTACACACGACCGCTCGTGTCCACCACCGCTTCGTAGTACCCCCACTTCGCCTGGGAAAAGTCCGGCTGGTAGGAAAAAGAGAGCGTTGGAGTCACTACGTGCCGCACCGCTTTGACTCCGAGCACGTTTGGCGCAAACAGACCATAGAGTTTCGTGTGCGCGGAGAGGCCATAGCTGAACAGGTGCCGGGCAGCAAACCCGTGCACCTCCCGCGAGCCGATGACATTTGTGGAATCCACGAGGAAGTAGTCCATCGTGCGGTCGAACCAGTCCTCGTTAATGCTCAGGGACTGACTGAGTCCCAGCCAGCCGAAAAGCTTGCGGGGGTTGTTCATGGACAGGCCCACCTGGTGCGCCAGGCGTCTGGTCGTCGTCTTCTGCTCCCCCTGCTCAGACTTGCGCGTCACTGTCGTATTCAGAAGGTTCGATGAGTAAGAGTAGTAGATGGCCTGATACCAGCGCAGCTCCTCGGTCGGTGGGCGAGTTGCCCCCCGTCGTTCTCGCCGAGTGGAAGCAGGCGGGAAGAACTGGCCTTGCGCCACGTAGAGACTCGCTTGCGGCAAGCTCAGCGTCGTCTCGTCGGTCTGCAGGTCGCGGACATGGGAGGCATTGACCGTGAGGCCGACCTTGCCGTTCTTCCAGGTCTTGCTGAGCGTGGCATTGGAGCGCAGCTGGCGCGTGAGACGCGTATCGAGGTTGGTGCTCATGTCGCGGTAGAACGAGCCATCGCTCACAAAGAAGCCCGCTGCAGAAATCCGCAGAGTCGGATCAAACTCGTGAGAATGGTGCACCTGCAGGTCCCAACGCCGCTGGCGCACACCATAGGTAAAATTCTTGCGGGTAATGGAGCCGTTCACTGAGCCGCGCATCACGTAGCGCAGGGCATAGTTGACGCCCGCCTGGAAGAAGAAGCCGCTTCGTTCGAAATAGTCCACCGTCCCCTGGGCGTCGAAGTAATCGTTTGGCGCCCAGTAGTAGCCAAAGCCGCGCAGGTAGTTCCCCTCACGTGCGCTGTATCCGTAGCGCGGCATGAGAAAGCCCGACTGCCGCCCTCGACGATGGGGAAAGACCGCAAAGGGGAAGCCGAGCACCGGAATGCTGCCCACGTACATCACCAGGCCCTGGGCCACCACCTTGTCGTCCGGTATCATCTTCATGCGGCGGCAGTAGAAGTGGTAGTGAGGGTCTTGCTCCAAATCGCAGGTAGTAAACTCACCGTGGGAGACGTTGTAGACACTCCCTCCTACCCTCTTGATCTGCCGGCCGGCGTAGAAGCCACCCTCAAACTCTGTGCGCCCGCGCACGACGATCCCCTTGTCCGTGACAGTGTTGTACACCATCTTCTCCCCGGTCATCGTCTCGCCGTCGCTCACCAGGGTAGGCAACCCTCGCCAGCGCACCACCCGGACCGAATCGCCCGGATTCTCGGAAGGCACAAGCACCGTATCCGCCGCCCCCTCGGCAGTGAGCAGGTTCTTGTCCCAGTCAACGGTAATCCTCTCCGCGCGCAGGGTCATGTTCCGGTACCTGACCACCGCGTCGCCCACGAGGTAAGTGATCCTTTCCTCGACAAGGTTATCGACGACGAGCGCCTCGTAGTGGATGGTCGTGTCAAGGTCGGCACGGGCACGGGGGGCCACAGTGGTGTCCTGCTGCGAGGAGGGGCAGCACGGAAAAGCAAACAGCCCATGCGCACACAGGGTGCACAAACTCAGCGCGATGACCCAGCGGACCAGCGATGGACCCTGATTGGGAACAGGCGAGACCATCGGCAGTTACTCGCTCCTGGGCCGCCGAGCGCGTTGCGGCCACAGCTGTTCCAGCCGCTCCCTAATGCGCTTCTCCACGCCGTTATCGGTGGGCCTGTAGTAGACGCGTGGCCCGAGCTCTTTGGGGAAGTAGTCCTGTTCCACGAAGCCCCCGTGGTCGTGAGGGTATCGGTAGCCAGCTGCATAGCCAAACTGCCGCATCAATTGGGTTGGCGCATTGCGCAGGTGCAAGGGGACGGAGCCCGGCTGTTCCTGGCGCACCTCAGCGGTGGCCGCCTCAATGGCCAGGTAAGAGGCATTGCTCTTGGGGGCCGATGCCAAATAGGTAGTGGCCTGGGCAAGAACGATGCGGGCCTCGGGCATGCCGACGGCGTCCACTGCCTGAAACGCTGCCGTCGCAACCATCAAGGCATGGGGATCGGCATTACCAATGTCTTCGGAAGCCAAGATAATCAGCCGGCGGGCGATGAACAGCGGGTCTTCTCCCCCTTCCAGCATGCGCGCCAGCCAGTAGAGCGCCGCATCGGGATCCGAGCCCCGCACACTTTTGATAAAGGCCGAGATGGTGTCGTAGTGATAGTCGCCCTTCTTGTCGTAAAGGAGCGTGCGCCGCTGCATCGCCTCCTCGATCAGCGCACGAGTAATGGTGACTTCCTTCCCTGGCGGAGCAAGCCGCACCGCCAGTTCCAAGGCGTTGAGGGCCACGCGCGCATCGCCCGCGGAAAGCTTTAGCAGGAGCTCCCGAGCCCCCTCGGCGAAAATGATCCGCAGCTTGGCAAGTTCGTCGTCCCGCTCTAGAGCTCCCTCGATGACCTGCGCCAGCTCCTCTTCGCTGAGCGGCTCCATCTTGTAGACCCGACAACGGGAAAGAAGGGGCGAGATAACCTCAAAGCTGGGGTTCTCTGTGGTTGCCCCGATGAGCAAAATGGTGCCGTCCTCGACGGCGTGCAACAGGGCATCTTGCTGCGCCTTGTTAAACCGGTGGATTTCGTCGATGAAAAGGATGGTCCGCCTGCCACTCTTTCGCCGCGCCTGGCGGGCCTTGTCGATGACCGCGCGCACCTCCCCGACCCCGGAGGCCACGGCGCTCAGTGAGTAGAAGGTACAGTGCGTCTCATGGGCAATGATCCGCGCCAGGGTGGTCTTGCCCACCCCGGGAGGACCCCAGAAGATCATGGACATGAGCTCATCGCGCTCGATTGCCCGGCGAAGCACCTTACCCTCGCCCACAAGGTGAGATTGGCCCACAAACTCCCGGAGCGTCCGCGGCCTGACGCGATCCGCAAGGGGCGCACCAGGCTGGACCGCTTCTGCCTCGGGCTCGAGTTGGAAAAGGCTCATGACGAAGACCTCTGGATCCTTTTTTCCCCTCCGCACTTCTTGCCAATGGAATTTAGCCAAAACCCAGTTGATAATCAAGCATGAAAAAAGGGCACTCGCAACACGCCAGCGCCCTCCTCAACTGCCGCACCAGGAGCCACCATTCGGCCACCTGCGCTCGCTGCGTTAACGCGAAGGCCGTTTGCCTCCACCAGAACTCCGGCCGACGTGCCCTCCTGTCCAGCTCACAATGAGGCCTATGAGGATGGACAGGAAGATGTAGCAGATCACCGTCTGGGACATGACCAGCACTTTCGCGCCCGCAGTCAGTGGCACAATGTCGCCATAGCCGACCGTAGTCGCCGTGATCACGCTCAAGTAGAGAAAGTCCAGCAGCGGGTCAATGCTGCTCTCCATCTTGAAAAGACGATGCGGTACGTGCGGGTCGAGGATGGTGTAGAGGAGGGTGTAGCTGAGCACCGTCGTCACATACAAGAAGACGAACTGCACCAAGGTGCTCTCCCGGGAAACCATCTCCCGCCGCCACACGGCGCGCAGACTGAGGGCGAACTCGTACACGTTGAGCGCCACCGCCACTGCCAGCAGCGTGAGGATGATCCAGTAGAGATCGCGATGGCAGATAATGTAATACTCAACTGCCCCTGCGACAAAAAGAAGCGGCAGGCCGAGGAGCGCCCGCATGATGCGCTCGCGGCCGCCACGGACGAGTGCGTGCATTAAGATGGCGCCTCCAACCGTGGCCGTCACCACGGCGCCTGCCTTCACGTAGCTGCCACCGGTCTTTCCGATGTGGGCGAAAGCCCCAAGC
>JACIZP010000189.1 GCA_014359355.1 Calditrichota bacterium
CACCCACGCGGCGTTGCTGCGTCAGGCTTTCGCCCATTGCGCAATATTCCTCACTGCTGCCTCCCGTAGGAGTCTGGGCCGTATCTCAGTCCCAGTGTGGCCGGACACCCTCTCAGGCCGGCTACCCATCGTCGCCTTGGTGAGCCGTTACCTCACCAACTAGCTAATGGGACGCAGGTCCATCCCGCGGCGCTATCCCGACGAATCGAGACAGCTTTGATCCCTGCGACATGCGCCGCAGGGACCTCATCCGGTATTAGCCCCCCGTTGGAGGGGTTATCCCAGTCCTCGGGGCAGGTTACCTACGTGTTACTCACCCGTCCGCCAGTGTACTCGGGATTCCGAAGATTCCCTTTCCCCTTGACTTGCATGTGTTAGGCACGCCGCCAGCGTTCGTCCTGAGCCAGGATCAAACTCTCCGTTGTAGAGTTCTTTCCTTTTTCGTCGCATGATTGAAGACCCACGAACGACAGGGCCATGCACGCTGTTGCCAAAGAACAAGCTCAAGTCTTTCGTCTTGAGCGAAGCTAATATACAAAACCAACCACTGTTTGTCAAGAGGTTTTTTTTCCGAAAATGAAAAATTTTTTGACTTGCTCCACCTTGCGGCGGTGCCTGCTCCTAGCCACCTGTCCCACGCTTGGCTGCCGCCCCCACAAACCCCCAAAGTGGTCAGCACCCCGCGCGTCCGGAAGCGGACCAGCCTTTACCCTCGACAACGACCTGCCACCGGGTGCGGGAGCCTGACCGGTGATCCTGTACCAAAATGATTCTTGTTTTCCACCGCGCACTTTGCTATCTTTTCGCCCAACGGGAGCCATGCGTGACACCGGCGAAGGCAGAGCCTTCCCAGGGACAAGAACACCTTCGGCCGTTTTCGAGCAGTATGCAGCGCGCAAGTTTTTGAGAAAAAAGACGATGCTCACCGTGCGGATCATCCCCTGCCTGGACGTGGAAGATGGGCAGGTGGTGAAAGGAATCAAATTCAAGCAGTTACGCCGGGCCGGCGACCCGTTGGAGCTGGCCATGATGTACGAAGAACAGGGCGCGGACGAAATCATCTTGCTGGACGTCGCTGCCAGCTACCAGAGTCGGCGCACGATGGTCAACGTGGTGGAACGCGTCTCGGACTCGGTGTTCGTGCCGCTTACGGTCGGGGGCGGCATCCGCACCATTACAGACATGCGGGACATTCTGAATGCGGGGGGCGACAAAGTGGCCATCTGCACGTCCGCCTTGGAGAGACCGGAGCTCATCAACGAAGGCGCAGCGCGATTTGGCTCCCAGTGTATCGTCGTGTCCATCGACGCAAAACGCGTGGGGCGAGGCTGGCACGCCTTTGCCAAAGGGGGGAGGGTCGACACGGGCATCGATGCGTTGGCGTGGGCGCAGGAGGCAGAAAGGCGCGGCGCCGGGGAGATTTTGCTCAATTCCATCGACAGGGATGGCACGCGCCTCGGGTATGACGTGCAGCTGACGCGGCAAGTGGCTGATGCTGTGTCCATCCCTGTTATCGCCTCAGGAGGGGCGGGCTCGTTGGAACAGGTTTACGAGGCCGTCGCGGAAGGACATGCAGATGCGGTGCTCGTTGCCTCGCTCCTCCACTACCAGGAGTTCACCATTGCGGATATCAAGCAGTATCTGAAAGCGCGAGGTGTGCCCATTCGATGATCATCCCGTCTATTGACCTCAGTGACGGAAAGGCTGTGCAGCTCCGTCAAGGACGAGAAAAGGCGTTGGAACGCGATGATCCGATTGCCTTGGCCAGGGAGTTTGACCGCTATGGGGAGGTGGCGGTCATCGACCTGGACGCTGCCTTTGGCACAGGCGACAACGAACCACTCGTGCGGCAACTTTGCGCCGTGGCCGACTGTCGAGTGGGGGGCGGCGTGCGCTCCGTCGAAAAGGCGGTGCGCACCATTGGCGCGGGGGCGGGGAAAGTCATCGTGGGCACCAGGGCCTTCACGTCCACTGGGGTTGATGAGGCCTTCTTGCGGGAGCTCGCTCATGCCGTGGGGAGGGAGAAGGTCATTGTCGCCATCGACGCCTACAAGGGCGAGGTGGTCACCAAAGGTTGGCGCCACCGTACCGGGCTGAGCGTGGTAGAGGTCATCGAGCCGCTGCAGGCATACGCAGGGGAACTCCTGTTCACCTGCGTGGAGCACGAAGGCCTCATGCAAGGCACCGATTTCGATCTCATACGTGAGGTTGTGGGAAGGGCGCACATACCGGTTACCGTCGCCGGCGGCATTGCCTCGCCCGATGAAGTGGCCCGCATCTCGACTTTGAACGCGCACGTACAGTTGGGCATGGCCATTTACACAGGCACCATGAGCCTGCCTGTGGCTTTCAGCGCGGCGGTGAATTGGAGCTCAGGGCTGGTGCCCACCATTGCCTGCGACCAGTCCGGACAAGTACTGATGCTCGCTTACAGCAGTCGTGAATCTCTGGAGCGCACCTTCGCGACCGGCAATGCCTGCTACTTTTCTCGTTCCCGGCAGGAGATCTGGATGAAAGGGGAGAGTTCCGGCAACGTGCAGCGCCTCCTGCGTGCGCGGATGGACTGCGACCGTGACGCGTTGCTCTTCACCGTGGCGCAGCACGCTGTGGCCTGTCATACCGGCAACTACAGCTGTTTTGGCGGGCGGCGCTTTTCGCTGGAGGAGCTCCAGGAAGTGGTCTTGAGTAGATTGGCGAATCCGATGCCGGGCTCGTACACGGCTGGCCTCTCTGACGCCGAAGTGCGGGCAAAACTGCTCGAGGAGGTCGGCGAGGTCGTCGACGCCGAGACGCGCGACGAGATCGTCTGGGAGGCAGCAGATGTGCTCTACTTCCTGACGGTGCTGTTGGCCAGGGAAAAGGTATCGCTGGAAGAGGTGTTCCGGGAGCTTCGACGGCGGCGTTTTTCCGGTCGGCGTCCGGCAAAGAGGGATAAGGGAAATTGATGCGCATCGTGCACGCAGAGCAGCTTGGCGAGAGCTTCTATCAGCGCCCTTGTGGGCCAGTGCAAGACGTGCGGCCCCTGCTTGAGGAAGTGAGGCTCCACGGCGACACTGCCGTGCGTGCCTTGACCCTCCGTTATGACGGGGTTCAGCTGGAGAGCTTTCGTGTGGAGAAAGAGGAGATCCGAAGGGCATTTTCCCAGGTGCCCGAGGGCCTGGTGGAAGCCATAAGGCGGTGCATAGAGCGGCTGCGCCTTTTCTGCGAGCGGCAGCTGGCAGACTACCAGAACTTTGACATAGAAGTCGAGCCGGGCCTCTTCGTTGGGCAACGCGTCGTGCCCATCGAGAGGGTGGGTGTCTATGCGCCGGGTGGGCGCTTCCCACTTATCTCGTCGGTGTACATGGGCGTTGTGCCGGCGCGTGTGGCTGGTGTCAGAGAGGTGGTTGTCTGCTCGCCGCCGACCTACCGAGGGTCAGTGCATCCGGCCCTGCTGGTGGCCGCCGACTTGGCCGGGGCTGACGAGGTCTATCGCATTGGCGGCGTCCAGGCAATAGCCGCACTTGCCTACGGGACGGAGAGTGTGCGCGCCGTGCACAAAATCGTGGGTCCGGGGAACGCCTTTGTGACGGCTGCCAAACGGGAGGTGTACGGGCAGGTGGGGATCGACTTTGTCGCTGGCCCGAGCGAGGTGCTGATCATTGCGGATGAGGAGGCGGATGCGGAAATCGTGGCGGCGGACCTCTTGGCCCAGGCCGAGCACGATCCAGACGCATCCCCGGTGCTGGTGACGACCAGCGCACGCTTGGCCGAACGGGTGCGCACAGAGGTGGCGCACCAGGTGGCAAGCTTGACCACCGCTGCCGTGGCGAAAGCCGCTGTAGAACGCAATGGGCTCATTGTACTTGCCCGTTCTCCGGAGGAGGCGATTGCCATTGCCAACCGCCGTGCTCCTGAGCACCTGGAACTGCAGGTGAGGGATGTGGAGCCTTACGTGGCCGGCCTGCGCAACTTTGGCTCGCTGTTCGTGGGCGCCGGAGCCGCCGAAGCGTTGGGCGACTATAGTAGTGGCCTCAACCACGTCTTGCCCACCAACGGCGCGGCGCGATACACCGGGGGACTCGGCGTGCGCGATTTTGTCAAGGTGCAGACCGTCCTCAAGGTGGAAGGGAACCCGCCGAGCGGCCCCATCGAGGACGGGGTGCAGCTGGCGCAGGCCGAGGGTCTTGAGGCACACGCCAGGTCCCTGCAGGTGCGAGGGAGGTAGTGCGCCTCGTTTGCATTTGCCTTTGTCGATACGCAAAGGCAAAGGGGAAGGGCTCGCTGCCAAGGGGCGATCGCAGTCCTTCAGGAGGGGCATGCGGCCAAGGGGACGCGGGTAAGCAACCTCCCGGAAGTTCGAGATGAACCCTCTAACCGCTGGAGGGGGAGAGGGTAACCTTATGGATCTTGCCGCAGGTCTCCTGCAGGACGCATTGCCGGGCAAATGTCGTCAGCGAGCGTCTCGGTGGTTCAGGACACTCGCGCGGTATCCCGCGTATGAACCCTGTGAATCTTCCTTGCTATTCCCGCTTGGATAACTGACGTGAACTGCCCTCGAGCAATCGCTACCGACTTCCGGTAGAGCCATATCCTGTTTTCCATCAACCTACCCTGCCGCACGAGCGCTGCTCGGTTTGGCAGCTCTTGCCGGGTTTTTGGTCGCTGGTGAAAGCCAATGGAAGGCTTTTTGCGGTCATCGCACCGCCTGCAATGTCCACGCAACTTGCGGGCGAGACCCCATCCATTTGCTACGGTGCGCATGCAGGTTGTGCATCTCCCCACGAGAGGCGGTCTGCCAGCGACGCCGGGTCTGCCTCTGTTAGGCTAAGCTGTCGTGCAGATCCACCCCTCTCCGCCTCCCTGGTTTCACCCCTGCGGGCAGAAACGTGGGGCTTGGCCTCGGACTCGTGAGGGGGCGTGTGCTTGGGATAGGGTCCAAACCTCGGGTGGCACGAAAAATTCTGGTTCGGCGCGATTTTTCTCTTGACAAATTGCGTCGAGGTGGTTATATTACGCCATGAAATCGGTTTCACAGCAGGCAGCAGCACGTTTTGCGGTTGCCTGGGGCGGCCGCAGGAACCGGTTACATAGACCCTGCATGTATTAGCCGGCAGAGGGCGCGATGAGCAACCGGCCAACCATTAGGACTGTTGCCGCACGAGCCGGGGTTTCCCCTGCCACCGTCTCGCGGGTGCTTAATGACAGCGCGCCGGTGAGCGACGAGACCCGTGAGCGTGTGCTAAGGGCTGCCCGTGAGCTGGACTTTACCCCGAACCTCATCGCCCGGGCCCTCACCGTAAAGAAGACCTTCCTTCTGGGTGTCATCCTCCCCGATCTATCTGGCGAATTCTTCACCGAACTCTTGCAAGGCATCGATGAGATTGCCTACAGCAAGGGTTACCATATCATCGTCTCCTGTTCCCACAGCCACCGCAATGAGATCCACACCCTGGCCAAGTTGATGAGCGAAGGGCGCGTCGATGGCCTCATCGTCATGGAACCGCTCTTGGGCACCAAGGCGTTGTCGTCGCTCACGCGCTTTCGCATGCCAGTGGTGGTACTCAACTTCCCGTGGAATGGCGGGTTGGTGCAAAGCATCCTGGTCGATAACCAGCGCGGGGCGTACCTGGCGACCAAGCACCTGCTGGACCATGGCTACCAACCCCTGGCGATGATTCGTGGCCCGGCCGGCAACTTTGATGCAGAAAAGCGCGAGCAGGGATACCGCGAAGCGTTGCGGGAACGTGGCTTGGACCCCGACGCCGAGAATGGCGCATATCTGGTTCGGGGCGATTTCGACCGCCACTCTGGCTACCTGGCGATGAGCATGCTGCTGGGGTTGGCCAAGCGGCCGCGCGCCGTCTTTGCCGCCAATGACGAAATGGCCATCGGTGCCTACGGTGCCATCCGTGACCATGGGTTGAGCGTTCCTGATGATGTGGCCATCGCAGGATTCGACGACATCGACGTGGCTTCCTGTATCCGGCCACCCCGGACCCCTGTCCATGTGCCGCTCACCGAACTTGGTTCCAAAGCAGCCGAGCACTTGATTCGGGCAATCGAAAATAAGGATGAAACGCAACTAACCGCAAACACGGTTCTTCCCACGGGTTTGGTCATTCGCGAATCTTGCGGTTGCATTGGGCACCGTAGTGAACAGGGTTGAAAGGAGGTGAGAGCTGGGGGCTGGTGCGACGTGCGTCGTGGAGTGTTGGCATGGCTGCTCCCTGTTGGGTGCAGGCGAGGGTCCCACAATTAGCTGGAGGAATCGTCATGAGCAAGGGTCGTGTGCAGCTGGCGGTCGTAGGTCTGGTGGTGTTATCTTTCACCCTGGCCTATGCACAGGCTCTGGAGCGTCCGAATGTGGTTTGGGCGCGGGCGACGAGTGAGCCGATTGTGTTGGATGGGCGGTTGGACGAGGTCTCGTGGCAGAAGGCGGAGTCGGTGCGGTTGCAGTATGGGAAGAGTTCGGGATTGATTCCTGGGAGTGGGTGGAAGGATGAGAGTGGGGTGAAGCCGAGCGATCCGTTGGATGCGACGTTGAAGTTTTTGGTATCGGGGAATTATTTGTACATGGCGGCGGTGGTGCGAGACAGTTCGGTGGGGGGAGGGTTGTTCAATCAGTTTGACGGTTTTTTGATGAACATGCGGGATCATTCGAAGGTGGATCGTCCTGCGCCGCCGTTTGAGTATTTTTACGGGTGGGTGACGGAGGGTTGGGCGGATCCGAACACGGGCAATGTGGGGGCGTCGCCTGGGTTTTTCGGGTGGGCGTCGGGGGATCGGGAGGTATGGGATGCGGTGACGGTGGTGGATGGGGTGAGCAACGATGATTCCACGCCGGATAGGGGGTATGTGGTGGAGTTCAAGTTCAACTTGACGCCGCGGGGGTACGATGTGACGCGGCCGGAGGGGGACATTGTGGAGTTTAATGTCTCGATTTACGATGCGGATTGGCATTGGCCGCACAATGCGGACAAGTTTAGTGGGAATCGGACGTGGTGGTGTGGGCCGTGGGGGAATGCGTCGGCGTACGATGTGGCGCGGATATATGCGCGGCCGGATGTGACGGTGGATTCGGGGCCGGTGCCGTTGGTGGGGCCGGAGGTAGTGATTCCCAATGGGGTGAATTATGCGGATCCGGTGATTGACGGGCGGTTGGATGAGGCGGTGTGGGTGAATGCGTCGGGTTTGGAGATTCGGTATGGGGATGACGAGTTGCGGGCGTCGTATCCGGGGGTAGGGCCGTGGCGGAGTGGTCAGTTTCAGCCGGAGATTGCGGGGGTGCGGGCGCCGGTGTTGGATCCTGGGGATGCGACGGTGAAGTGGTTTTTCAAGGGGGACATGTTGTACCTTGGGGTGGATGTGCGGGATCAGGCGGTGACGGGGATGAATTTGTACGACATGTGGGATGGGATTCGTTTTATCATCGAGGATCGTGCGGTGATGAATCCTGACGATCACAATTTGGAGCGGCGGCAGTTGACGGTGCGGGTGGATTCGTTGGGGTCGTTGCAGGTGATGGACTATTTGGCCTATATGATTGATTCGCTGCAGATGGCGCAGGCGGCGATGGCGTTGAAGCCGAACACGACGGTGAACGATGCCAATGACATTGACGAGGGGTACAGTTTTGAGCTGGCCATTGACCTGAAGGCGTTGGGGTACCCGGTGGGTCGTGGTGATGGGGATTTGTTCATCAGTGCGACGTTGTTTGACGGGGATGCCTTTGCCAACCCGGCGGACAACTATGGCACGCGCACCTGGTGGATGCGCGAGAGCACCTGGCCCGCTGCCCCCGCCT
>JACIZP010000190.1 GCA_014359355.1 Calditrichota bacterium
CGCCAAGCGCTCGTGGAGTAGCGCTCGCACCTCCAGCGGATCTGCCTGATTGGGCAATTTCTTCATTACTTCCCCCACGAAAAAACCGAGAAGCTGCCGTTTCCCCTGCTGATAGCGAGCCACAAGGGCGGGGTGTTTCGAAAGGACTTCTTCAACAGCCCGGCTCACCTCCCGCCTTGACAATGATGCCTCTCGAGCGGCAAGCAGCTCTTCCACAGGTCGGCCTGTGGCGACCATCGCCGAAAAAACCTGGCGGGCAGCGTGGTGGCTCAAGGCCCCATCGCGCACCCGCGCCAACAACTTGGCCAGGGAAAAGGCCGGTACTGGGAACTCTGCAATGGGAACCTGGAGTTCCTTAGCTGTTCGCGCCACCGTCTCCGTCACCCAATTACAGGCGAGTTGCGGCACTCCAACCGCCTTGGCCACCTCCTCGAAGTAGTCGGCCAGTCTGGGGTCCTCCGTGAGCAGGTAGGCTCGTTCTGGGGGGATGCCGTACTCTCGCTCCAAGCGGCGTTTGCGAGCCAGCGGCAGCTCAGGCAGGGCTCGCCTCAACTTTGCAATCCAACGTTCAGGGATGTGCACCGGGGGCAAATCGGGCTCAGGGGAATAGCGGTAGTCGTAGGCGTACTCCTTGTCGCGCATAGGGGCCACCGTCTGGGCTGCGGCGTCCCAGCACAGCGTCTGGTGGTTCACTGCCTCCCCTCGGCCGCGCAGGGCAAGCTGACGCGCGACCTCGGCCGCGAGCGCCCGCTCTAATGCGCGCAGAGAATTCAGATTCTTAATCTCGGTGGCAACGGCCTTGTCCAGGGCGCCCTTGCGACGGATGGACACATTGGCATCGCAGCGCAGGCTCCCGCGCTCCATGTGCCCATCGCTCTCGCCCAGGCAGCGTACCAGGCGACGCAGCTCCGCCACGAAGCAGGCCGCCTCTTGGGGCGAGTGCAGATCGGGCTCGGTCACAATTTCCACCAACGGCACGCCGCAGCGATTAAGGTCTACCAGCGTCTCGTCTTCGGCCACATAGGCCTCGGCGTGCACCAACCTGCCCGCATCCTCTTCAAGGTGGGCATGGCGTAGCCGGACGCTGTGTGGCGTCCGGTCCACTTCAAACTCCACGCGGCCGCCGCGACAGAGCGGCGTCCAGAATTGCGTGATCTGGTAGCCCTTGGGCAGGTCGGGGTAGAAGTAATGCTTGCGGGCAAAGCGACAGTGGCGGTCGATCTCGCAGCCCAAGGCAAGGCCCACGCGCAGGGCAAGCTCCAGGGCCCGTCGATTGAGCACGGGTAGCGCACCTGGCAGGCCCAGGCACACGGGGCAGACATGCGTGTTTGGGGGCGCGCCGAAGGCCGTGCTGCAGCCGCAGAAGAGCTTGCTGGCGGTGAGGAGCTGCACGTGCACCTCCAGCCCGATGACTGGCTCGAATGCTTCAGCCACGACTCTTACCCCCTGGCAGGTGGCCGGGCCGCCCTGGGAAGAACAAATCACTCCGCGCCGCTGGCCACGGTCTGCGATTCGGAGAGCGAGAATCGCCGCTGCTTTTCATCGTTGTGCCCAAGCGATTTCCACAGCGCGAGCAACGCGCAGCACCGTGCCCTCGTCGAACGGTCTGCCGATGATCTGCAGGCCGATCGGCAGCCCATTGGCGTCTCGCCCGCACGGCACCGAAATGGCAGGCAGACCGCACAGGCTGGCCGAGACCGTGTAGACGTCGGAAAGGTACATGGTGAGCGGATCCACCGTGCGCTCACCCATGCGGAAGGCCGTGGTCGGCGCAGTCGGCGTCACAATGCAGTCCACCTTTTCAAAAGACCGGGCAAAGTCCTGGGCGATCAGAGTGCGCACGCGCTGCGCCTTGTCATAGTAAGCCTGGTAGTGCCCAGCGGACAGAACAAAGCAGCCCAGCAGGATGCGGCGTTTGACCTCCGTGCCAAATCCGAGCGTGCGCGTGGCGGCGTACGTCTCGTCGAGGTCTTGCGCGGCAACGCGAGTGCCGTAGCGCATGCCGTCAAACCGCGCCAGGTTGGACGACGCCTCGGCCGTGCAGGTCACGTAGTAGGTCGCCACGGCGCAATCGGTGTGTGGCAGGCTGACTTCCTCCACGGCAGCACCCTGTCCCACAAGCTTCGCAAGGGTGGCGTCGACGGCGTCCCGAACCTCCGCAATGAGCGGTGGCTGAAAATACTCGACCGGCCGCCCGAGCCGCAGCTCCCTGACGCCATGATCGAGTTCCCTTTGCCAGTCCGGAACGGGCAGCCTGCTCGAGGTGGCGTCATGGGGGTCGTGCCCGGCAATGACCTGCAGCAACAAGGCGCAGTCCCGCACCGAGTGCGTCAGAGGGCCGATCTGGTCGAGGGACGAACCGAACGCCACCAGTCCGTAGCGCGACACGCGGCCGTAGGTGGGTTTGAGGCCTACGATGCCGCAAAAAGAGGCAGGCTGACGTACGGAGCCGCCGGTGTCGGAGCCCAAAGCAGCCAAGACTTCACGCGCCGCCACCGCCGCTGCGGAGCCGCTGGATGAACCTCCGGGCACGCGCTCCAGGCAGTGAGGGTTGCGCGTCGGCCCAAACTGGGACGACTCGCCGGAAGAGCCCATGGCGAACTCGTCCATGTTCGTCTTGCCAAGGAGGATTGCATCCTGACGCAGGAGACGCCTGATGACAGTGGCATGGAACGGCGCAACATAGTCCGCTAAGTGGCGGGAGGCGCAGGTGGTCTTCCACCCGCGGACATGGATGTTGTCTTTGACCCCGATAACGAGTCCGGCCAGCATTCCTGCGCGGCCGCGCGCTATGCGGGCATCCACGGCGTGGGCTTGCCGCAGGGCCTGTTCCGGGCAAATGCTCACAAAGGCATTGAGTGGGCTTTGCGCAACGCGCTGCAGGCAGGCACCAACCACCTCGACACAGGACACCTCGCGCCGAAGGAGGAGCGGCCGCAACGAGGCATAGTCACCCTGGAGCGGATCAGCCACCACGCAAACCGACACCGATCAGTTGCGCCCGCCTTGATCCTCGGGAGGGGCACTGACTTTGCCTTTCCTCTGACTCTTGCCCTCGGGGGGCTCCTTCACCGCCCTGCGAAACTCGCGAATGCCTTTGCCCAAACCTTGCGCCAACTCTGGCAGCCGCTTTGCTCCAAAAAGCAGCAAGATGGCAAAGAATATGAGCAGAAGCTCCCACTGGCCAATCATTCCAGCCAACATACTGACCTCCGCATTTCTCTCAGGCGCCGGCCCTCGCGCGGTCGGCACCCACGGGATCGCAGCCGAGACAACTTCCTCAGCCCTGCAGCTCGTCATCCCGGTCGCTGATGTCGAGTTCCTGCCTCACTTCTTCCGCGGCCTTGCGGAACTCTTGCACGGCCTTGCCAAGCCCCCTGGCGAGCTCTGGCAGTCGTTTCGAGCCGAACAGAATCAAAACGGCCAGCATGATTACCATGAGCTCCCACGGCCCGATCGCTCCTCCGAGCACGGCTTTTCACCTCCCCGCTGAGCCTAGCGCACCAGCCGCAAGATGTAGGCGGCAATGATGACACCTATGACTCCACATGCATTGATGCTCAGGTGCAGGCCGAAGGTAAAGTGGAGCCATTCGGGACCGACGGTGGTTGGGCTCAGCGTGACAATGTTGGCGCTGCGCGTCAAGAACTCCTTGACGACCCCCTCCGGTACGACCATCCCCACAAGTTGCCCCAAAATACTCCCAATCACTGCCCCCAAGAGGAGGATAAGTGCGTAGAACCCCAGAGGCCGTCGTCTCATAGCGCTTCTCTCTTGCTTGCCTCAGCATCCTTGTCCCGGGCGGATTGCTCGCGTGGGCCGCTGTGGAGGCCGCGCACGATGCCCGAGACCACATAGACCATCATGAGCGGGAAGAACACATATCTGGGGAACAGAGGGATGAACACCAGGCCCAAAAGAAAGATGAGCAGGTTAACCGTATTCGCCGCACCGCGGTTGAACGCGAAATGGGGCATCCGGTCATAGGGAAGCCTGCTCACCATGAGCAGAGAGACCCCAGCTACCACGACGGGAAGTAGGCGCAGCCCGCCGATGACGTCTGGAAGCAGGGCATCCATCCAAATGAAGCCGCAAATGGTGAGCGTTGCCATAGGAGCCGGCAGTCCCACGTAGAAAGGGCTCCTGCCGGACATGCTCAACACGTTGAAACGCGCCAGCCGCAGGGCGGAGCAGAGTACGGGCAGAAAGCTGGTGGCCACGCCGGCCACGCCCAGCTTTTTGAGAAAGATTTCATACGCCAATACTCCTGGCAGCACGCCGAAGGAGATCACATCCGAAAGCGAGTCCAACTGGAGGCCAAAGTCGCTGGTCTGTCCGGAGCGGGCTGCGCGGGCAAACTTGCCGTCCAGGCCGTCGAAGATGGCTGCAACGAACACGAGCCACAGCGCCCGCTCCCACCAGCCGCGTGCCGCCGCAAGGATGGCCAAGAAGCCGCACAACATGTTGAGGGCGGTAAAGACATCCGCCAGCAAGGCCCGTTTATTCACGACCGATCCTCGCGATAACAGTTTCCCCCGCCCGTACCTTCTGGCCGAGCCGCACCTGCACGCTGGCGTCGCCCGGCACTGTCAGCTCGACGCGCGAGCCGAATCTGATGATGCCGATTCTTTGCCCTTTCTCGACGCACCACCCTTCGCGTGGATGGCAAACGACGCGGCGGGCAACTACGCCGGCAATCAGCTGCAGCAACACCTTATGCTGGCCGCCTTCGATGCCAAGCACCACCTGCTCGTTGAGCTGCCCGGCCTCCTCGCGCCGCGCCGGCGCGAAGCGTCCCTTTTGATAACGGAAGTACCCCACCCGCCCGGTAATGGGCGAGCGGATGACATGGACATCCAACAGCGAGAGGAAGACCGCGATGCGCCACACCTCCCCAGAGAGGAACTCCCGCGCCTCCTCCTTGAACACCACTACCACCCGGCCGTCGGCGGGGCTGAGCACAAGGCTCTCACCCAGGGGCGGATGACGCGGCGGATCGCGAAAAAAATACACCACGAGCCCCACCGCGAGCCACAACAGCGCAGTGAGCACAACCAGTCCCGGCGCGCCAGTCACCGCCGCGCCCGCAGTGACCACTAGCGCCATGAGGGCGCTGGCCAGCACGGTTCCTATGCCTTCTCTCGCCACCTGAATTCTCTCGCCGCGAGCCTTTGCTCAGCTCAACCCACGATGCGTTCGCACAACCTCTGGTACACTTCTTCAGCCTTGGCTGGGTTGCCCACAAGACGGTCGCGGTCCAGCTGCTCGCCGGAGAGCAAATCCTGGAGGCGGCAGGTGTCCAGAGAGACTTCATCGCCAAGGAGGACCTTCCCCTTGGCCCGCCCAAATTCGAGCTTGATCTCCATCAGTTTCAGATTGCGCCGGAGGAAAAAGTCCTTGAGCACCGCATTGATCTTGACCGCAGTGCGACGAATGAGCGCAAGGTCGCCCGCCGAGGCGTGACCGAAGGCAACCACATGGTCTTCGTTGATCATTGGGTCGTGGCGTTCGTCGTCCTTCAGGTAGTACTCGACCACCGGCTGGGACAAGTCCTGGCCCTCCTCGACGCCGAAGCGCTCCGCCAGACCGCCTGTGGCGACATTGCGCACCACCACTTCCACCGGGATGATGTCCAACCGTCTCACCACCATCTCCGTGTCAGAGAGCTGCCTGACGAAGTGGGTGGGTACGTGATAGCTCTCCAGGTAGCGGAAGAGGTGCGTAGAGACACGGTTGTTCACCGTCCCTTTGCCCTTAATGGTCGCGGTCTTTTCGCCATTGGCGGCCACCCCCTCGTGCTTGAACTCCTGAATCAGCAAATCGGGGTTATCCGTGGTGTAAAGGCGTTTGGTCTTGCCTTCGTAGAGCTTCTTGTCTCTCTTCAATGCATCCTCCTCGTTCGCGCTTGTACCCCGCGCTGTGGCTCACTCCAGCCCCGCGCGGGCGAAGATATGGTCCACATGACGGAGGCTATGGTTGAGATCGAAGCACCTTTCCACCTCCTCTTCAGAGAGAACGCTGCGTACTTGCGGGTCATCAAGGATCAGGCGGCGGAAATCGCCCCCGGTACGCCAGGCGGTCATGGCATTCGTTTGCACCCACTGGTAGGCTTGTTCCCGCGATACCCCTTTGTTGACCAAGGCAAGCAGCAAGGCCTGCGAGAAGATCAAGCCCCCGGTCTTGTGCAGATTGGCCAACATGTTCTCCGGGTAGACAACCAACCGGTCTACGATGTCCGTGAAGGTGGCGAGCATGTAGTCCAAAATGATCGTGCTGTCCGGAATGATGACGCGCTCGACACTGGAATGGCTGATATCGCGCTCGTGCCAGAGCGGCACATTTTCCAAAGCAGCCAGCGCATTGCCGCGCACGATGCGCGCCATGCCGGCAATGCGCTCGCAGGTGATTGGGTTCCGCTTGTGCGGCATGGCGGACGAACCCTTCTGGCCCGGGGAAAAGTATTCCTCTGCCTCAAGGATCTCCGTGCGCTGCAGGTTGCGCACCTCCACGGCGAACTTTTCCAGCGACGAGGCGATGAGGGCCAAAGTGCAAAGATACTCGGCATGCACGTCGCGCTGGACGATTTGCGTCGACACGGGGGCAGGGCGAAGGCCCAGCCTCGCGCACACTAACTCCTCGACCCGCGGGTCAAGGTAGGCAAAGGTACCCACCGCACCGGAAATTTTGCCCACCGACACGGCCTCGACCGCCTGTTCCAGGCGGAGCTGCGCCCTGCCGAGCTCGTCGTACCACATGGCCAACTTGAGCCCGAAGGTGATGGGCTCAGCGTGGACTCCATGGGTTCGGCCAATGCACGGGGTGTGCTTGAATTCCAGCGCCCGCTTGCGCACTGCTGCCCGCAAACCTGTCAAGTCCTCCAGGAGGACCTTGCCGGCCTCGCGCATGAGCAGCGCCAGCGAGGTGTCCAGAAGGTCCGAGGAGGTGAGGCCCAGGTGCAGGTAGCGAGCCTCCTCGCCGACATACTCCCCAACGTTTGTGAGGAAGGCTATCACATCGTGCTTGACGGTCTGCTCGATCTCATTGATGCGGGCCACGTCGAACCGCCCTTTGCTGCGGATGGCCTGTGCCGCTGCAGGTGGAATCTGACCCAACTCGGCCATGACCTCGCAGACCACCGTCTCCACTTCCAGCCAGGTGGCGAAGCGGTGTTCGTCGCTCCAGATGGCGCCCATGCGCGGGCGGGTGTAGCGGGCAATCATTCACGCCTCCTTGTCAGCGCGGCGGCCGCTCGAGTCTCACCTCGGCATCAAAAGTCCGGCCTTGGCGGTAGACCTTCAGGCGCAGCTTGTCACCGGGGCGGAGGTCCTGTTCGCTGATTAGCGACATGATTTGGTCTGGGGTTCGCACCGCCTTGCCGTTCACCTCCAGGATGACGTCTCCTGGTTTGAGGCCAGCGCGTTCGCCTGGGCTGTTGTTGGCCACATCGGTCACCACCACCCCACGGCGCGCGCCGAGGCCTAACGCGAAGGCGACCATGCTGCTGATTTCGTCCACCTCCAGGCCCGTCCAAAACTCGCGGTCCACGCGCCCCTTGTCGCGCAGCTCGCGCACGATCCTTTTGACCGTATTGACCGGAATGGCGAAGCCGATGCCGATGTTGCCGCTCATGTCACGGCTGCCGGAGATGATCCAGGTGTTCATGCCGATCACTTCGCCGAGGCTGTTCAGCAAGGGTCCGCCACTGTTGCCGCCGTTGATCTGCGCATCGGTCTGGATCATGTCCTGGTACACCCGGCCATTCTGCTCGCCAAAGTCCATGTTGACGTTGGACACGACCCCGACGTTCACACTGGGCTCGGAGTTGATGTTGAAGAGGCCGAAAGGATTGCCCAGGGCGATCACCCACTCGCCGCGGATGACGTCGTCGGAATCGCCCAAGCTCACGGTGGGCAGGTCCTTGCCATCGATCTTCAGCAGCGCGATGTCGGTGATGAAATCGCTGCCCACCACCTGTGCCTTGTACTGCTTGCCGCCCCACAGGGTGACAACGATTTCCACGGCATTGTGTACCACATGCTCGTTGGTGACGATGTAGCCGTCCGGCGAGATGATAAAGCCGGAACCGAGGCTCTGCACCCGCTCCCGGTAGCGGCGCGGATAGAAAAAGTCCCAGAAGGGGTCATCCATGAACAGGCCCCCGCGCTGGTACTCCCGCACCTGAATCACGTTGATGCCTACGACCGCAGGGCTGGCCTTCGCCACTGCCTTGGTGATGGCGTTCTCGCGGGAGGCGGTGATCTGCCACTGGCGGCGCAGCGCTGCCGAGTCGACCTCGCTCGTCACCTGTGCCGCTGTCTGCGCCACCTCCAAAGCGGGCGTAGAATTGCCCATGGAACGCTCCTGCCCACAGTGTGAGACGAGCACCGTGGCGGCGGCAAAGCCGGCCACAAACATTGCAAAACCACGCGCCAACCTGCCCATGGTTGCCTTCTCCTTCTGGCTGGGCAGAGCCCAGGAGAGCCTATTCTTTCGGGTACCCCACCGTTTGCGCCAAAACCACTTTTTGCGTGGGCCGAAGTCCCATCTTCTCTGCCAAGGCTGGCTTGTCCACCATGTTGCGCACCACCGTGGCAAGCCCCTCCGAGGCACAGAAAAGGTAGACGTTTTGGCTGATGTAGCCAGTGTCCGTGGCAGAGTAAAAATCCTTCGCCTCGGTGGGGATATTTCCCATCTTGTCATAGTCAGACACGAAGATGAGATTGACCGGCGCCTCGGCAACAAACGCCTGTCGACCGGTAGCGGCCCGCAAGTCCTGCATCAACACCGGCTCCAGGACATGCTCCTTGGCATTGTACAGGTACAGGCCCTCCGCCAGCGCCACATAGACGTCGATCTCTTGCATGTTCCGTGCCGTTGGCGCCGTCCGTTTACCGGACTCTGGACGATTCACCCCGCACGCCGCCCACAGCAAGTTGGACAGGACCTGCAAGGGGAGCGGTTTGCTGCTGAAGGCGCGGGAGCTACACCGCGCCTTGAGCGCTGCCATGAGTGGCATGCCCCCTTCCGTTTGCGGCGGCGGGAGCTTGATCACCGTGCCTCCCTGTTCGGCGGCAACAACCGTCGCTATGATCCCCACCATTGCCGTTGCCATGAGCTTCACCAACAGCCTGTCCATGGTACGCCCTCCTCAGTAGAGTCAACTCTGCTCGTCTGGATGTTCCGGTGATGGCTCTACATGCACGATGACCTGACTGACCTGAGGGTTCTGCTGCACAACACGCTGGCGCACGGAGCGAGCGATGTCGTGCCCCTGGCTGACCGTGAGCTGGGGGTCGACCTGGACGTGGACGTCCATCTCCACCATGTCGCCCACACGCCGCGCGCGAATGCCATGGAAGCTGCGCACCCCTGCCGTCTGCGCCACGGCCTTTCTGATGCTCTCCAGCGTCACGTCATCTGGCGCGCGGTCCATCAAGTCGCTGCCGCTGCTCCAGATGATCTTGGCGGCCATCACCACCAGGAAGGCCGCAAGCACCAGCGCCGTCACGTGGTCGACGAATGCCCAGCTTGGCCCTCCAAAGGTCACCACGGCGAGCCCCAGGGCGGCAGTAGCCGACGCCCAGGCGTCGCTACGATGATGCCAGGCATTAGCCACCAGCGAGCTGTCCGACACTCTTATCCCCACGCGCTTCGTGAGCTGGTAGAGCAGCTCCTTGACCGGCACCGAGGCAGCAGCGATAATGAAGGGGATCAACCCCTCCACGGCACTGTGCTCCTCCCGCAAGGTGACCACGGCCGTGTAGCCGATCCACCCGGCGGCCAGCAGAAGCGCTGCTCCCACAAATAGGGTCACCAAGGTGGTCGCCCGCCGATGGCCATAGTTGTGCGCCTCGTCGGCCGGTTTGCGTGACACTCTCAGACCGGCCAGCACCGCCACGTCAGTGGCCATGTCCGAAATGCTGTGCAACCCGTCCGCCAAGATCGCCTGACTGCGGAACAAGAGTCCCGCCACAATCTTGGCGGCCGAAAAGAAGCAGTTGGTGCCCAGGCCCAGCCAGGTGACCCCGGATGGAGTGGTCAGCTGCCCCCAGGCACTGGTCTTGTGCGTTTGTCGTGTCATCGCGTGACTCCCGAAGCACAGGGAATTGCGTCCGCTGGGCACCAAGAAGCTATGTAGTGCAACGTCCCCGGCAATGGCGCGGTGGACAACCTCTGCCACCGACCGCGTAGCCCCATCTCCTGCGCCGCGAGAGCAAAATGGCAGAGGGCAATTCCCATGTCTACCCGCTGCAGGTCGACCGCTCCTGGCACCCGATAGCCACGAGTCCGCTGCAAAAAGAAGTGAAACGCGCCCTGCTCCCCGTCCCACACGACCCGCCACGGCTGGCGATTGGAAGCCCATGGCGCCAGGCGTACCATCTCCAGAGGGGTCGCGAAGGGTCCTGCTTCCTCAGGCGTCAGGGGTTGCGCGAGCGTGCCCGCAAAGAAGAGCTCCTGCCAGGGCTTGCGCGTCGCCGACTTGGCCACTGCCCTGAAGGCCACATCGAGCATACTGCGGCGCTCGTCTGGGTGACCCACCGGGCTCACTGCAGGCAGCAGCTCATCCTCAGCCAGGCGCAGCGCTGCGGCGAAGGAGCTTCGCTTGAAAGTGCCGCCCAGCCAGCAGGTGCCCAAGCCCAATTCCGTGGCTTTGAGCACGGCCGCTTCAAACACAAACCCGAAATCCTCCAGATCCATGGCGCTGCGCCGCACCGCGCCAAGCAGAAAGCCTCGCGCCCCACGAATTACTCCATAGGTGCCAAGTCGCGCCCCGATCCTCTGGCCTTCCCCAAGTTCAAGCAGGCCAAGGCGCACCGAGCTACCGAATGGCCCGGGGATTGGCTGCTCGAGATAGCGTAAAAGCGCCTCGCGCGTCTCGTGCTCTATGCCCCGCCTGGCAAAGGTCCGACACGAACGGCGCGTCCTTATCAGCTCTGTGACTGGCCGCTGGAACATCAAGGCTCCAGAGCCATTTTCCCAAGGGGACCTGGCATCGCACCTTTCTGCCACAAAGGACGCGTAAAGATAGCAAAACTTCCCATCATTTTCAATCACCTTCTTGCACAACGGCCTGTGCGGAGGCGCCGCAGGCGGCTTCCGGCAAACTCCCCTACCAGCGCTCGTAGTGGACGCGCCCTTCCTTGTACCTCTCTTTTCCGCCAATCGGCTCGGCCGGATAGCCAAGGGCCACGATGCACAAGGGGATCACCTCGTCGGGCAAGCCGAATAGCTCGCGCACCCCAGCCACGCGCTCTTCGCGCGGATAGACGCCAACCCACACGCCGCCCAGTCCCATGGCGTGCGCGGCCAGCAGCAGATTCTCCGTGGCCGCAGAGCAGTCCTGCACCCAATAGCCGGGGTGCAGCTCAAGGCGGAGGTCTGCGCAGACGACGATGGCCAAAGGCGCATGGGCGAGCATCTTGCCATGGGGCAACAGTTCGGCGAGAGCCTCGAGCGTGCCCCGCGCCCGCACGACCACAAAGTGCCAAGGCTGCTGGTTGCCAGCAGATGGTGCAGACATGGCGGCAACCAACAGCTTCCTGACCAATTCAGGGGAAACCGGAAGGGAAGTGAAGGCGCGCACACTCCGCCTGGTCACTATCGCATCGTATGCCTCCATAACGCCTCCTCGTCTCTCAGCCAAGCTGGTTCCCCGTACACAACCGCTCTACGCCATAAGCAGCGCACCTGTGCGGGCGTCCAGGATTGCCGTTCCGGGGCTGGGCAAGTCGATGGTAAGCGAAGTGCCATCTTTGAGCCGCACCGCGCGCCTCCCCCCTTCTTTGCTGTGCATACAAAGCAGGCCATGTCCGGCGTAGAACACATCGCCACCCCCGCCGTAAATGTGGGCACCCGCCTCCGCCAGCAACTTCCTCATGAGCGATGCGCTGGTGATGGGCAACGCACAGTACCAGCGCACACTTTCCGCCCCCTGTTTGCGCACAAAAGCAGGCTCAAGACTGTCGGCCATCACCCCGAGCGTCTGCACCTGGGGGTCGTCGACAACGAAGAGCGGCCGCACCGCCTCCACGCTCAGCCGCACCCGCTCTGCGGGCCAGCCGGGATGAACGACAATCAGCTCCGGTTGGGCCTCGCTTTCTCGCAGCGCCATTCCTGTCACCTCGCGCACGTGACCGATGCTGAGCGTGCTGCCGTCGCAATAACCTGGCGCGTAGAAAAAGACCACACTGCGGCCATCTCTTGCCACGCGCTCGTTGATGAACTCGCGCTCGCCTTTGTTCAGCACAAACAGGTTGGCAAAGACCACCACGCGATACTTGGCCAGGTCCACCTGGCGCAGGTCCGCGCGATGGATCTGATCACACACTGCACCGCTGAGGTGAATGGCCAGCGTCGTCTCGTCCATGAGGGTCTGGCTGACCGGGTCGGCCTGCGGCGTGGTGGCAAGGTAGTAAAAGGCCTCGGTGTCATAGACCACCAGCACGTCGGCGTCGCTGTCAAAGTCCTCCTCGAGGCGCGACGCGTAAAGCTGATGCAACCTCTTCAGCTCCTCGGCCAGCAGCGGGTGGTCCCACCAGCCCGTATTGGCAAAGCCCACCCCAAAGTCGTAAAGCCACAAACCATGTCCGCGCGTGAGGGTGGCAGCCAAGTTCCGCCGCAGCAGCGCAACGCTCGCCTCGCCCGACCCCCGATAACCAGGCGCCAGCGGATCCCAGATGAGGTCGGGCTTCTGGTCCATTTCGTCCAGCCACAGCTTGCCGTGCAGGCGGCAGCTTTCCAGCAGGCTGCGCGAGCGATAGGCGCCGCCCGGCTCGGTGGAGAAGGGGAAATAGCACTGCGGCCCGCTCAGATAGTCCACCCAGGGTGAGCTCAGCAATTGCCCAAGCTCCAAATGACCACCCGCTGCCTGGCGCCCGAACATTGGGAACAGATAACCGTAGAACGTTCCGGTGACTAATGGGCGTGGCCAATTCTGCTTGGCCAAGCGGCAGAAATGGACAATCGTCTCAACGACTAACTCCTGCTGGCAGCGATAGTAATCGATGACCCAACGCTCCTCTGCAGGCGACCGGAAAAGACCCGCTTTGGTCTGAGCGCGCACCTCGTAACCAGGCACCCGAGCAGAATCAAGGCTCACACGCCTGGAGCGCCATGCCGCACGCAAGGCCTGGTCAGTGCCATATCTTCCCTTCAGCCAGGTGCGAAAGTGCGCGGTCATCGCCGGGCCAATGTCCGGCTCATTCCGGAAAAAGCCCCAGTAGTGCCATTCGCCGTACACGCCGCAGGCCATGTGCAACCCGGCCAGGGCGTTGCCTTCGTCGGTAGCAGCCAGCTCTTGGCAAAACTGGACTACCTTCTCGCTCGCCTCTTGCCGCCACCTGTGCGAGGCCAAACTCACGCGATTGACCGGACTGTTGTCGTACTCGATGATGCGGTGGAAGCCTGCCTCGTCCTCAACGGTGACAGGCACGTCGGCATACTGCGTCCACTCTTCCGGGTGAGCCTTTGTCCACCAGCGGGGCGCGTTCACGTGCAGGCGAATAAACACCGCCGCCCCGGGACAAGCATCGAGCACGCCCTTTATCTGCCGCCGCGCCAGGTTCAGATCAAAGCGCCCGTTCTCGAACCACAGGTGCTCCAGGAAGAGATCCACCTGGAACAACCGAAAGCCCAAGTTGGCGAACAGCCTGAGGTTGTGCTGCGGCACTTCCTCCCAACTCCAACGTCCACCGGGCACGTCGGTCAGGGCGTAGAGCAGCGGCGGCTGGGGCTTGTCGTTGATGAAGAGTGTCGGCTTCCCGCGATGAAGCTTGATTGTGGAAGAAAGAGGCCCCTCAGATGCCATGCTCACTCCGCTCTTGGGCAGCCTGTTCCTTGCCTTCCTGGCATCCGGCCGGCAAGAGCAACCTCGGGAGATCTGCGGTCGGACCACTCATGCCGCCTTCTGAGGACTCGTTGCCGGTGGGACGAAGAGCGAAGCCAGCGCTGCCACCGTCGCGGCGACGGCGAAGGTCATGACCCGCGACGTGATGATCCCCTCCATACCGGTGCGTATCCACACCACGGTGAACACCAACCCGGCCACCATGGTAATGAGCGCCGCCCGTGCATGGAAGCGCTCGCTCAGCAAAGTAGCCAGGACCACCACTGAAAACGTGCCCCCGACCCCTGCCCACACATAGCCCACCAAATCGTAGATGAGGGTGCTGGGCGTGAGGTAGGCGACTACCAGCGCGATAGCCGCCAGGCAGCCGGTCACCAGCCGCGCCTGGCGGAGCGACCCTGCCTCGCCCGCTGAGCTCTTCCTGGACAGAGGCCCCAAGAGATTCTCCGACAGCTCGGTGGAAGCCACGACCAACAAAGAGTCTGCGGTGGAAATCATCGCCGCCACTGCCCCAACCGTCAGCAGCGCGGCCAGTGGTGCCGGCAGAATGGCCCGCAACACCGCGGGCATCACATACTCCGGGTCGGCCAGACCCTTGGGCCCGAAAAGTGCCAGGCCGACCCAGCCAAGGCTGAGGGCCCCGGCATAGGCGAGGAGCGTCCAGACCAGCCCCACCCACCTGGCGCGACGGGCCTGGGCGGCGTCGCGAATGGCCATGAAGCGGAGGCTGAGCTGGGGCATCCCTCCAAGGTAGCCGAAAAACCAGGACAGGCCACCCACAATTGCCACACCAGCGGCAAAACCACCCGCCGCGCCAGTCAGTGAGCCGAATCCCCCGCCTGCCTTGCTCAGGGCAGCCGGAATGGTAGAGGCGAAAACCCCTGGCCGCCCCGAGATAGCTACTATGCCCACCACCGGCCCAATGACCAAGGTGCCAATCATCAAGAGCGCCTGCACGACGTCGGTGTAGACGACACTGCGGAAACCTCCATACACGCAATAAGGGGTGATGACCAGGGCCGTGATCAGCATCCCCCATCGTGGGTCGAGATGGAAAAGGGTGAAGAGGACCTTGCCACCGCCCAAGAACTGTGCGCCCACGTAGAAGAAGAAAAAGAAGACAATGGTAAGGCTTGCCACCGCGCGGATGCTCCCCTGCAAAGAGCCGTGGCGGCGCGCCAGGTAGTCGGCAAAGGTGCGTGCCTGGTACGTCTCCGCCTCAGCACGCAGGCGCCAGGAGAGCGCCATCCATGCCACCAGGATCCCGGCGACGCAGCCCACGGCCGTCCAAATGCTCGTCAAACCCTGCGCGTAGGCAAAGCCAGGCAGGCCAAGCAGCGCCCAGGAGGACTCACCCGTGGCCCGCTCCGAAAGTGCAGCCACCCATCCGGGCAGACGGCGCCCGCCAATGGTAAAGTCCAGCCCGGTCTTCACCTTCCGTCCCTGGTACACCCCCCACGCCACAAGAAAGATCAGATAGAGGACAAAGACTGCCACCATCTGCGCCTGAGCTGTCATATGGCCTCCAGTCCAGACGTTCGGCTCGGTACCCCGTGCCGGGTTGCGCCCGTGCGACGAAGCACTGCTGCAGGCTCAACCACTGGCGCCACCCTGGGGCAGCAGACCCTGGACGTCCAACGCGCGCGACAATCTACCTCTGCCCCTACGTCGGTGCCTGAGGATGAATGCCTTGCTCGTTTATGCCGCGCACATAGTAGTCCGGGTCATCCAAGAAGCTGAGGAAGATGACGATGAACGCCAGGGCCGCCTCGATCATCAGCGGCTTGTCCTGGTAAAGGTCCCTGAGCTTCTCATCGAGGGAGCGCCGGTCGGAGTCGCCGAACCGAGACATGAATAGCCCGTCCAACCGCGAACCGGGCATGGGGAGCGTCACCGCATCGATTCCCCCATGCTGCACATAGTCCATCGTCTCCATCATCAGCCTCCGCACCTCGGGCACCGAGGTCTGGTGGTAGGCGATGATGTGCAGGATGATGCGCTGCGCCTCCTTCATGCTGGCGTGCGCGAGGTTGTCGAACAACTGACGCGCCGGCTCGTCGTCCCGGCACATGCCCCGCTGACGCAAGATGGACATGAGCACCGTGTTCTTGAACAGCTGATAGAGACGTTGCGCGCCGTTGAGCGCCGAGGGCGGCGGGTGAGGTTCTTGGGGGTGATAGCCGCGGTAGTAGTTGGCAAAAAGGAGTTGAAACACTGTCTCGAAAAAGTCGACCTCTTCCAGGGGATCGTCCACGTCGATGCGCATGTCCAAGGTGTTATCCAGGCGATCCACCAACTTGATGCGGATCACCTCCGGGGTGGCTGCGGCCTCGGTGAGCATCCGTCCCACGTACTGATAGTAGCTCTCCGAGGGCCTCCTGGTCAGCCAGTGAAGCCGCTCCATGAGGAACCACCGGTCTACCTCAGGGAGGAAGCCGATGAGCTCCTGGAATTCTCGATCCAACTCCGCCCATTCGGTGGCAGCGAACTGTTCGGGGCTCACGTCCTCGAACCGATCGTGCAAAAGGACCGTGCTCAAGTCCAACACGTTCGGCCTTTCCAGCACGCGCGCCAGCATTGCCGCCGCGCGGAGAGGATGGATGATCATGGGTGAGCCAAGCCGGCGCCGCTGCTGGCCGTACATGCGGCACAGGGCGTCCAACAGCGCGCGTAGAACGTCGCGGCCAGCGGCGTCCATCTGTTTCTTGCCGAGAATGGTACGCAACACGGCGTTCCAATTCGGTCCACGAGCGGTGAGCTGGTAGTTCAATACCGCCGAGAGCTTGAAGAACTCTGTCAGGTCGTGGAGTTCCGGGACGGCCATGCGTTGCCTCTTCGCCTCCGCTTCCGGCCTCTCACCGCATCCGCGCGCCCAACCCTACTGCTTCTTCACCTTGGCCCAGTCCTGCAGGAACCTCTCGATGCCGATGTCGGTCAAGGGGTGCTTCATGAGCTGCTCGATGACCTTGAAGGGCACCGTGGCCGCATGAGCTCCCATGAGCGCCGCCTCCACCACGTGCAGCGGGTGGCGGATACTGGCCACCACTACCTCGGTGTCAAAGCCATAGTTTTCGTAAATGGTCAGGATGTCGCTTATCAGGTCCATGCCGACGTGACTGACGTCGTCCAGGCGGCCAACAAAGGGCGAGACGAGGTTGGTGCCAGCCTTTGCCACAAGCAGCGCCTGCATAGGGCTGAATACCAGGGTGGCATTGGTGTGAATGCCCTCGGCCCGCAGGCGACGGATGGCCTTCAACCCCTCGGTGGTGGCCGGGATCTTCACGTAGATGTTGTCGTGAATGGCCGCCAGCTCGCGTCCTTCCCGGACAATTCCCTCGGCGTCCAGACTCACCACCTCGGCGCTAATAGGCCCATCAACAATGGCGCAAATCTGCGCTAGGATTTCCCTCGGGTCCCCCTTTTCCTTAGCCAAGAGCGTGGGGTTAGTAGTAACGCCATCGAGAATGCCGAGGCTGGCCGCCTCCTTAATCTCGGTGACATTAGCCGTGTCGATGAATAGCTTCATGACTCCTCCGTTCCGTTGAGTCGCTCACCAGAAACCTCCGCTTCCAGATCCGTGGGGTAGACCACGCGCATAAGGCACAACCCTTGAGCGGGCGCAGTGGGCCCAGCCACACGGCGATTTCGCGCCTCCAACATTTGCCCTACGCTTTCCGCCGGAATCTTGCCGCGGCCAACCTCCACCAGGGTGCCGACAATAGTGCGCACCATGCCATGCAGAAAGCGGTTCGCCCTAATGTCGAAGCATAGCTCGCCCTGGCACTCTGACCAGGTCGCCTCTTCAACGCAACACCGGTAGTGGGGCAGTGCGGCCTCTGCGCGGCAGAAGGAACGAAAATCGTGTTCCCCCAGCAACGGCTGTAACGCGCGGCGCATGAGCTCCAGGTCCAGGGGCCGCGGGTAGTACCAGACGTACTGCCTGCCGATGGCGTACGGCCTGGTGGCTATGCGGTAGCGGTAAACGCGCGCCAAGGCACTGAAACGCGCGTGAAAGCCCGCAGGCACCTCCTCCACTTCCAGGGCACGGACATCGGGCGGCAAGAGCGCATTGAGCCCCCGCAGTAGACGAGTTGCCTGTATGCGGCGCTCGGTAAAGAAGTTGACCACCTGCCCCTGCGCATGCACCCCCACGTCTGTCCGCCCTGCTGCAGTTAGGCTCACCGGATGCTGCAGCAGCTGCTCCAGCACACGCTCCAGCTCCCCTTGCACGGTACGCACCCCCGGTTGCCGCTGCCAGCCACAAAAGTCGGTGCCGTCGTATTCGAGGATAATCTTCAGGTTCCGCGTCATGCAAGCTCTACACAAGCGCGGCGAGGGCCACCAGCCCGGCACTCACGGCCATTGCCACATAGTCGATGGGCTGCAACCGCAGCAGCTGGTAGCAGGTGCGCCCCTCTCCGCCGCGATAGCAACGTGCGTCCATGGCCAGTGCCAGCTCGTCCGCCCTGCGAAACGAAGAGACGAAAAGGGGCACAATAAGCGGCAACACGCTCCGCACCCGCTGCACTACGTTCCCCTCGAAACTTGCCCCCCTCGACACTTGCGCCTTCTGCAGGCGGTCGGCCTCCTCCAGCAGGGTGGGCACAAAGCGCAGGGCCAACGACATCATCATGGCCAACTCGTGAACCGGCACTCCCACGCGCCGCATCGGACGCATGAGCCTCTCCAAACCGTCGGTGATCTCGATGGGCGAGGTGGTAAGCGTCAGAAGCGCCGCCATCACCACCAACACCGCAAGCCGAAAGGAGTACAGCAGGCCGTTCCGCACGCCTTCCCTGGTCAGCGTCCACCCTACCAGCGGGAGCTTCGCCCAGACGCTTCCCGCGGTGAAGAATGAATGGACAATCATCGTCAGCAGGAAGAGCCAGACAAACGCGCGCAAGTTGCGTAGGACAAGCGGCAATGGCAAGCGCCCTGCTAAGACCACTGCAAAGGTGAGCATGCCCCAAATGGCGGTCACCGCCGGAGCATCCGTCAACAGCAGACCTATCATCAACAAGACGCTTGCCACCAACTTGGTACGCGGGTCCAGCCGGTGCACAACCGAGTCGACCGGGTAGTAGCGCCCCAATGTAATGTCTTGCAATATCTCCACTGTAGCCTTCCTGCCTCAGCTTGCTTGGCAAGATAGCGCATTTTGCCGTGAAAATCAAACAAAAACTGAGGCTGCCCCGCGGGCAATGGGACAACAGGGCTCAGCTCCCCATAGGTCCACCCGCTCGGCTCTGGAAGCGCTGGCAAGTAGGAAACGCGGAGCGGTCAGTAGAGGGTCGTAAACAAAGCGTGCCCTCGGTTTACACAGGAAGGGTATGCTGTGTGCAGAACAAGCGCGGGAGGCTTTGCGGCAGTCTCGGGGTCGGGCATGAAAGCAGGTCCTACCGTGGAATGGGTCGCCCAGCACGGACTCCGGTCGGTGACGACGCGGACCACTAACTATGCTCGCCGACTCACGCTCGGGGGAAGGCTGACATTGGTCGGGGGAGAAAAGGAAAGCGCGGTTCAATGCGTACGCCGAAGATGTCGTCCCACTCTACAACCACCTCCCATCCGCACAGTTGCTGCATTGAACCGCGCCCTACTCTTGGCTCGGTATATGGGGGTTTAAGGTTTAACGGTCTTGCCTTGGCTCTACCCGTGACCTCCCACTAAATGTTGACCTCCTAACGCGCTCGAGACCCACATATCGATTTTCACGACCCAAATATATCGCTTCTCAGCACAAAGTCAAGAGGAATTTCCGATGTTGGTAAACGATTTGTAATTTTTCGGTTGTTCGCTCGTGAAGATGTGCAAATCTAAGACACCTTCCAACCACGGGTGCTCGGGCCCTCGCGCTGTTCACTTCCTGGGCAGGTGCTCCCAAAGCTGCGCTGCAGCAGACGAACAGGCCGGGAGCAGATAGTGGCCTACACAGCCAGAGCCCAACGGAGCGGCGATTTTCCTCTTGACTATTTGCCTGTTTTGTTTTATACTAAGGAGCCTTGATCGGCGCCCTGCCCAGGGTGGGAAGCATCGGCGTCAGCAGGCAGGACGTTGACAACAGAAAGCCCCAAAGCGCTCTTGTGCGATGGTCTGGAGGTGCTGTGCCTACACTAACGGGTCTCTTGCATAATACTGCGCAGAGACACACAGAGTCCACGGCGATAGTCTTCAATGAGCATCGGATCGAGTACGGACGCCTCGAGGAGGCAGTGCGACGTCTGGCAAAGGGGCTCAAGGGGCTGGGTGTCCAGCCGGGCTCGCGGGTGGCGCTGCTGTTGCCCAATCTGCCCCACTTTGTGATCAGCTACTACGGGGCGCTCTGGGCGGGCGCGGTAGTGGTGCCGCTGAACATCCTCTTGGGGCGCGAGGAGCTCCGCCAGGTGCTGGTCGACAGCGGAGCTCAGGTGGTGATTGCCTGGGGTGGGTTCAAGAACACAGTCCTCGCAGCCACCTCTTCACTGCCGCACCCTGTGCGCCTGGTTTTCCTGGGTGAGCGTATACCGGCCGACACGCAGAGCCTGCCGCACTTGATCGCCCAGTCCTCGGCTGACGAGAACCCGGCCCAAGTGCAGGAAGAGGACACTGCGGCTATCATCTACACGGCCGGCACCACGGGTCCGCCGCTGGGGGTAGAATTGACCCACGCCAACCTGACGTCGGCAGCCAACATGTGCCGCACCATGCTGCTTCTGTCGCCGAAAGACCGCATCATGGCCGTGTTGCCGCTCTACCACCCATTTGCGCAGACGGCGGCAATGAACGCCGCCATCGACGCGGGGGCGCAGCTTGTCATTCACCATCGCTTCCGGCCCCGCGAAATCCTCAGCTCCATCGCGCAGAACGAAGTCACCTGTATGGCCGCAGCGCCGGGCATGCTCCAAGCCTTGCTGGACACTGCCCAGCAGACGGACGACCTGTCGTCGCTGAAGTACTGCCTCACTTCGGGCTCGCCCCTGTCCGAGGAGCTTCGGCACCAATTCGAGGAGCGCTTCGCCCACACCTTAGTCCTTGCGGGCTACGGGTTGACCGAAGCAGCCGGCATCGTCACCAGCAATCGCTTGGACCGCGAGCGGAAACCTGGCTCGGTGGGCCTCCCCATGTTGGGCGTGGAGCTCAACATCGTCGACAGCGACGACCGACCCCTGCGCCCGGGCGAGCATGGCGAGATCGTGGTCAAGGGGCCAAATGTGATGAAGGGCTACCTGAACCGCCCCGAGGAGACCGCCAGGGCGCTGAAATCGGGCTGGCTGCACACTGGCGACATCGGCATGGCGGATGCCGACCACTACTTCTACGTGATCGCCCGCAAGAAGGAAGTCATCTGCAAGGGTGGGTTTCACATCTATCCCCACGAAATCGAGCAGGTGGTGCTGGGGCATCCGGCTGTCGCCGAAGCAGCTGCGGTTGGCGTGCCTGACCCAGTGCATGGCCAGGAGGTGAAGCTCCATGTGGCACTGAAGCCAGGTGCCACGGTCACTGCTGACGAGCTCATCGCCTTCTGCGCAGAGCACCTGGAGGTCTACAAGCGGCCCAAGACGGTGCAGTTTCACCAGACCCTGCCCAAAACGCCGACAGGCCGGGTACTCAGGCTACGGTTGGGGGCAAGCAGTTCTCAAGGTAAATAGCAGCGCGTCCGATCTTCCGGCGCGCATCTGACCTATCACAGCAACGAGGAGATAAGGGTGAAAGAGATTACCAGCAAAGACTTGCGAAACATCGCTCTTGTGGCCCATGGCGGCGTGGGTAAGACCTCGCTGGCAGAGGCCATCCTCTTCTCTGCAGGAGAGACCTCCCGCATGGGCACCGTTGAAGACGGCTCGACAGTTTCCGACTACCAGGCAGACGAAATCGAACGGAAGATCTCCATAAGCGCCTCACTCATGCACTGCCATTGGAAGGATGTCAAGATCAACATCATCGACGCCCCGGGGTACGCGGATTTCTTCGGCGACGCGGTGAGCGCCCTGCGGGTGGCCGACCTGGCAGTAGTCCTGGTTGATGCCGTATCGGGCATCGCCGTTGGCACCGAGAACGCCATGGAGGTCATCACCAAGCAGGGAACGCCGCATCTTTTCTTTGTGAACCGGGAGGACAAAGAGCACGCCAATTTCGATAAGACAGTGGCGGCCCTCCAGGAGCGGTTCGGCCACAACGTGACCGTGCTCCAATTCCCTGTGGGCGAAGGGGCGGAGTTCAAGACGATCGTTGACCTGGTGCACATGAAGCTGGTCACGTTCAGCACCGACGGCAGCGGCAATTACACCACCGCGGACATCCCGGCCGAGCTGAAGAGCAAGGCGGATGGCCTGCGCGAGAAGTTAGTGGAAATGGTCGCCGAGTGCGACGACGCCATCTTGGAGAGTTACTTCGAGAAGGGCTCGCTCTCGGCAGAGGAGTTTGCCAAGGGGCTGAAGTCCGGCATCTTGAAAGGCGCGCTGGCGCCGGTGTTGTGCGGCGCCGCCACCAAGAACATCGGCACGCACCTCCTGCTGGACTTTATCGCCACCTATTGCCCGTCACCGGCCGACCTGTCGCCCGTGAAGGGCACGGTACCAGGCACCGGCCAGGAGTGCACACGACCAGTGGACCCGGCTGCTCCCCTGGCAGCGCTGGTGTTCAAGACGGTGGCAGAGGCCCACTTGGGGGAACTCTCCCTGGTGCGGGTCTACACCGGGACACTGAAGATGGGCGAGGAGGTGCTAAACGCCACCAATGGCACTACCGAGAAGATTGGCCAAATCTACGTGGTCAACGGTAAGACGCGCAAAGAGGTGGGCGCATTGGTGGCTGGCGACTGCGGCGCCCTGGTCAAGCTGCGCAACACCCATACCGGCGACTGCCTTACCGCCAAGAAAGAGCCCATGCTGCTGCCGGGTATCGTCTTCCCTGCGCCGGTCACCGAGGTGGCCATCGTTCCAAAGAGCAAGGGCGACGAGGAGAAGATCTCCAACGGACTGCAAGCGCTCCGCGATGAAGACCCCAGCTTCACCGTGGAAGTGAACCCCGAGCTCCGGCAAACCATCCTTGCCGGGCAGGGAGAGTTGCATCTGGACGTGATTATCAAGCGCCTCAAGGAGAAATTCGGGGTCGACGTGGACGTGCAGAGGCCGCGCATCCCCTACCGCGAAACCATCACCGGTAGGGCAGATGAAAAGTACCGACACAAGAAACAGACCGGTGGCGCAGGGCAGTTCGCGGAAGTGTGGATGAAGGTGGAACCCTTGCCCCGCGGCGCCGGGTTCGAGTTTGAAAACCAAGTGGTGGGCGGCGCCATCTCCTCTGTCTTCATCCCCTCGGTGGAAAAGGGTGTGCGGCAGGTATTGGAAGAGGGCGCGCTGGCCGGCTACAAGATCGTAGACGTCAAGGCGATTGTCTACGACGGCAAGGAACACCCTGTGGATTCCAAGGACATCGCTTTCCAGATTGCCGGCCGCGAGGTCTTCAAGATGGCATTTCTCAACGCAAAGCCGATCCTATTGGAGCCCATTTACGATATCGAGGTGAAGGTTCCCGAGGAGAACATGGGCGAGGTCATGGGCGACCTGTCCAGTCGGCGCGGGCGCATCCTGGGCATGGACTCGGCAGGGCACTATCAGATCGTGCGGGCCAAGGTACCGCTGGCGGAGCTGCACAAGTACGCCTCCACCCTGCGGTCCATCACCCAAGGCCGTGCCACCTATTCCCGCTCATTCTCGCACTATGAGCCGCTGCCCAAGGAGTTGGAGGCAAAAGTCATCGAAGAGGCGAAAGCCGAGCGCGAACGAGAGCGCTCCAAGTAGGAGCAGCGCGAGAATAGACACCGACCGAGGGGGCGAGGAGCAAATCCTCGCCCCCTCCTTTTGCACCGGAGGCTCGGGTATGGACACGCTATGGGCACCGTGGCGGATGGAATATATCAAGTCAGCCAAGCCGCGCGGCTGCATCTTTTGCACCAAGCCGCGGCAGAACGATGACCGCCGCAACCTCATCCCCTATCGAGGCACGCATTGCTTTGTGATCCTCAACTACTACCCGTACAACAACGGCCACCTGATGGTGGTGCCTTACCGCCATGTGGGAGACCTGGCCGAGCTGAGCGCCGAGGAGCAAGGGGAAATGATGGCCTTGATTGCCCAAAGCACTCGGGCCCTGACCGTGACGCTGAAGGCGCAGGGTTTCAATATCGGCTTCAATCTTGGCAAGGCCGCTGGAGCTGGCGTGGAGGACCACCTCCATTGCCACGTGGTCCCTCGCTGGGTAGGGGATACCAACTACATGCCCATCCTCGGCCACACCAAAGTGGTGCCGGAGGCCTTGGAGAACACCTGCGCCACCTTGGCAGAGGCCTTTGCCGAGCTATCGGGGCAAAAGCGGCGGTGAGGTCACAAAGGAAGGCCTTCTCCCCGGAGAGGACCCCCTGAGCCATCATGATTCCTGGCGCTTGACCCGCTCCCAGACCTCGTCCATCTCCTGCAACGACGCGTCCCGAAGGCAAATGCCGCGCTGCCTGAGCTCCTGCTCCACCTGTTTGAAGCGCCGCACGAACTTGTCCACCGTGCCGCGCAGTGCGTCCTCCGGGTTGACGCGGATAAAGCGCGAGAGATTCACCAACGAAAAGAGCACATCGCCGAGTTCTTCTTCCACCTTCCTCTGGTCGCCGAGCTGGCAGGCGCGACGGAGCTCGGCTAACTCCTCTTCCACCTTGGGCCAGACCTGCTCGACGTTCTCCCAATCGAAGCCCACGGTCGCTGCCTTGCTCTGCACACGGTGGGCGCGCAGCAGCGCCGAAAGCTCGCGCGGCACGCCATCCACCACCGATTCCTTGCCCTCGTTCTGCTTGACATTCTCCCAGTGGACGGTTTGCTCCTCGGCCGTGCGGATTTCGGCGTTGCCAAACACGTGCGGATGGCGGCGCACCAGCTTGTCATTGATGCCGCGCACCACATCCTCGATGGTGAAGCGCCCCTCTTCGGCGGCGATTTGGGCGTGGAATATCACCTGCAGCAGCAGATCGCCCAGTTCCTCTTTCAGGTCGTCATAGCGCTCCTGATCAATGGCCTCCAAGACCTCGTAGGCCTCCTCGAGGAGGAATTGGCGGAGGGAACGATGGGTCTGCTCGCGATCCCATGGACAGCCCTTCTCGCCGCGCAACTGCGCCATGATGGCAACGAGTCTATCAAACGAATTTTCCACTGCTGCTCCTTGTGCGAATTGGTGAAGGGAACGGACCTGGCATAGCCGCCACTGTGACAGGAGAAAAGGTACAGAAGATCGGCAACACAATCAATGGAGAATTTGTCGCAGACTGGTTCGGTGACCCCGGTGCGGAGCACCAGGACAAACTCGTTAGGGAACGCTATGCATCGGGAGGAAGGCTAAGTCCCGCAGAGCCACTACCGCTAGCATTCCCCCAAGGCTCCGGGGTGGCTCACGGGCGGGCAAAAACCACTTGATTATTTGGGCCCTTTTGGCTAACTTGATAGCGCGACGATGCAACTTAGGAGCAACATGAGAGTCACCGCATACCCGGTCCGTTTGCCGCTGCGGCATACGTTTCGCATCGCGCGGCACGCGGAAGATGTGAGCGAAAACTTTTATGTGGCAGTCGAGTGGGACGGGATGCTGGGCCTGGGCGAAGGCGCGCCGTCGCCGCGCTACGGTGAGTCGGTGGCGCGCGGCATCGCCGAGGTGGCGAAGGTAGCCGCGACCCTGCACCAACTCCTCTCACCTGAGGCAGCGCTCGCGGTCCTGCCGGGGCTCTCAATGGAGAGCATCGCTGCGCGCGCTGCCTTGGAAATGGCCTTGCTTGACCTTTGGGCCAAGCAGCAAGACCAACCCCTTTACCAGCTGCTGGGTGTGGAATTGGGGCCCATCCCGCCAACTTCTTTCACCTTGGGCATCGCCGCGCCTGAGGAGATCCGCCGCAAAGTCCTGGAGGCACAGCCGTACCGGATCCTCAAGGTTAAGCTGGGCACTCGCGACGACTATGCCATCGTCGAGGCAGTGCGCGAGCTGACCGACAAGCCGTTGCGCGTGGATGCCAACGAGGGGTGGAATCCGGAGCAGGCGGCAGCCACCATCAGGTGGCTTGAGGACAAAGGGGTAGAGCTTGTGGAGCAACCCCTTCCTGCCGGCGATTTGGCAGCCGTGCGCTGGCTCCGGGAACAGGTCACTCTGCCCCTCATTGCCGACGAAAGCTGCCGCGTCGCCGCTGACATCCCGGGACTGGTGGGTGTCTATGATGGCATCAACATCAAGTTGAGCAAGTGCGGCGGGCTGCGCGAGGCGCTCCAGATGATCCGCCTGGCGCGTCATTACGGCCTCAAAGTGATGCTGGGCTGCATGATCGAAAGCTCCGTGGGCATCACTGCGGCAGCGCACCTTGCGCCACTGGTGGACTATGTCGACTTGGACGGCCATCTTCTGCTGGCCGAAGATCCATATGAAGGCGTGACCTTGTGCGACGGCACGCTCATTTTGCCTGAGCGACCCGGCTTGGGCGTCACTCTACGGGCACCGTCTCAATGAAGACTTCCCCTGCCGGAGGATGACTATGCGCATGCGCTTCGCAAGGAAGATGCTCCTGTTGGCTGCTGTGCTCCTGCTGGTGGCAATTGGCTGCGCCCCCTCGTTGCAGCGCACCAAGCCCAGCATCGCGGTCGATCGCCTGCGGGCGGAGTTAGACTATCTGTTCAGCGACCGCGCTTTCGCGAACGCTCACTGGGGCGTGGCCATTCAATCGTTGCGCAACGGCGAGTACCTTTACCTGCGCAACGAGGACAAAGAGTTCATGCCTGCCTCGAACATGAAGCTTTTCACCACTGCGGCTGGCCTGGTCAAGCTCTCGCCGGAGTTCCGCTACCGCACGGCGCTCTTAACCCCGGGGAAGGTGCGCGAGGGCGTGCTGCAAGGTCCGCTTGTCATCAAAGGGAGCGGTGACCCCAGCATCACCGGGCGGTACCACGGCGGCAACATGCTCGCCGTGTTTCAAGCGTGGGCGGACAGCCTGCGCCGCCTGGGAATTGGCAGGGTTAAAGGGGACATCATCGGCGACGACAACTACTTCGCTGATGAGATCCTGGGCGCGGGTTGGTCGTGGGACTATCAGTCCGACTACTACGCTGCGCAGATCAGTGCCCTCTCCTTCAACGACAACTGCATGGACATCATCTTCACCCCCGGCGATAGCGTGGGAGCCCCGGTGCAGTTTCGCTTGGAGCCTGCCACCGACTATGTGCAGGTGAATTGTCTGGTGCGGACGGCGCCCAGGGGGCGCGCCGAAGGCGTGACCTTCGACCGGGCTCCAGGGACCAATCGCGTCACTATCCACGGCAGCATCGCCGTCGATGCCGGGGAAGTCAGGGAGTGGTTTTCGGTGGAAAACCCCACCCTTTTTGCCGCACACGTTTTCCGCCAGACCCTGATCGAGCAGGGAATTGCGGTGGAGGGCAGAGCCGTTGACATCGACTCTCTGCCTGGGTTTCGACCAGACCCAGCTTCCCTGCGGGTGCTCGCCACATACAGCTCGCCGCCCCTGAGCGAACTGGTCACAACCATCAACAAGGTCAGTCAGAACCTTTATGCCGAATTGCTCCTTCGCACGTTAGGTGCCGAGTGCAAGGGGACCGGCGACGCGGCCCATGGGGCGGAGGTGGTCAAAGAGGTGATGACCGGCTTCGGCATTGACCCGGAGGTCATCAGCATGGTGGACGGATCCGGGCTCTCGCGTCTGGATATGGTAACGCCCAAGGCGGTGGTCGCTCTGTTGCGTGGGATGCGCCGCCACACCACGGGCAGTTTCTTCTACGATTCGCTGCCGATTGCAGGCGTAGACGGGACTATCCGAAGCCGCATGCGCGGGACCGCGGCAGAGAACAACGTGCGCGCCAAGACCGGCTTCATTGGGCACGTGCGCAGCCTCTCCGGCTACGTCCGCACGGCCGATCAAGAGGAGCTGGCCTTTGCCATGATTGCCAACAACTACACCGCGCCGACCCCACTGGCCAATAGCCTGCAGGACTTGGTTTGCGAACGGCTGGCAACGTTCAGTCGCAAGAGCCCTTGACTGCGTCGATGGGCATGGGGCGGCGCACGGAGCGAGGTGAACTTCCATGTTTTTCGGTAGGCGTCCAGAGGTGAGGCGATTCTCCTACCAGCCGCTCTTCTACGATCCGAAGAAGGACCAATCGGAGGCAGACCAGCGGCGCATCCATTTTCGGAGGTCCCCGGTCCTGCAAACCCAGGTGCGCCGCCGGTCCGTCATCATCATGCTCCTGGCCGTGCTCATCCTGGTGTATCTCATCTACTATTTGGACCGGGTGGTGGAAAAGGATCGTGCCGCCCGGTTTGACCACTTCCAGGTGGAAGAAATCATAGTTCGCTGAGAGACGGTAGCAAAGCCCGTGCAGAGACGCAAACTACCAACGCCCGGGATCAGGCAGCATAGAGGCGAGGCCTCTCGCGCCGTACAGGCCCGGGCAGGCGGAAGCCGTGCTGGTTGGTGGATTTCCGCCCTCGAGCGCTTGGAAACGGTTCTCGGCTGGATCGCCACGATGCCCATCAAGTTGAAGTTGACCCTGATCATATCGGGCATCGTCTTTGTGGCAGTGGTGGTGCTAAGCGCCGTCCTCTACCAGACCGGCCGGACTATCCTGCTCCAGCGCCTGCAGAACACCTGCAATCTGTTAGCCAGCAACCTGAGTGAGTACACGCGCGAAGAGATGCTACTGGAGGCCGCAGGCGCAGGCACCGCCCGGGACAGGATTCAGGACATCGTGCTGCGGTTCAAAAAGCTGGGGATCGACGGCTTCCAGTACGCTGCGGTGGTGGCACGTGACGGGCGCATCGTAGCGCACAGCGACTATCGCCTGCGGGGCGGCACACTCAGCAATGAAGAGGTCGCCATCCTCAATCGGCTGGAAGGCCTGCACTGGCGAGAGGTGGGCGATACCACCTATCAGTACTTCCAACCCATCTTCGCCATGCGGCGCACTGGCGACACGACCCAGCGCCTCCTGTTGGGCGCAGCGGTGATCGGTTTCTCCAAGGCAGAGCTCTGGGCACCGGTGCGTCGCGCGCGCAATACCCTTTTGGCTGCGCTGGTGGGGGTCTTTGTCCTCTCCCCGCTGGTCATCTACTTGGTTGCCGAGCGCATGACGGCACTGATCCGCCAGCTTTCCCGGGCCGCGCGCGCCGTGGGCGGTGGCGACTTGGAAGTGGTCGTTCCCGTACGCAGGCGGGACGAGTTGGGGCAACTTGCTGCCGATTTTAACCGGATGATTCGCCAGCTGCGCGAACGGCTGCACATGCAAAAGTTCGTCTCTAAGCTCACCGTGGACATGATCCGCAAACGCGCGGCCATGGGGGATCCTCCGGAAACTGGTGGGGAGCTGAGGCATTGCACGGTGCTCTTCTCGGACATTCGCAATTTCTCCGCCATTACCGCGGCTTTGCCGCCAGAGCAAGTTGTCGCTCTCATCAACATTTACCTTGACCTGCAGGCGCAGATTATCGAGCAAAACCGAGGGGTTGTGGACAAGTTCA
>JACIZP010000191.1 GCA_014359355.1 Calditrichota bacterium
ACGGCTGATCAGGGGCAAAGTGTTGCCGTGAGAAAAGGTGAACTCTGAAGCAGTACCTTGCAGTGGGTTGACCAGGCTCACGCGGTCCACTGCGCTAACGTCAATGTGGGGCATGCAGTTATCCTCCGCGCAGAAATCAGAAACAGCCGCCCGGTGACGAGATGGCTTCCCAAGCGTCAACAAGATGAGGGCGAGTACACACAGGCGCACCCTCCACAACGTGCGTGGATCAGAGAGCACGGTCCCGCCCCCTTGACTGTCCGTACCGGCGAAGTACGCGCCTCCGGGGTCGCGCCATGTTGAGCTCGACATAGGCACAGCCTTCAATGGTCAGCAAGGTGGAGAACCACGTGCTTGAGGGTGTACGTGTTAAGGCCCAGTGCCCCGGCCAGTTGCGCGATCTGTTGGACCTGGGCAGTGGAGAGGCGATGTTCAAGAGGTGGACCGTGGTCCTCCTCCACGAATGGCCACTCCAGGACAACCACCCGCCGTCTAGCGGTGCGCCACGCCTGGGAAAAAGCAAGCACCGGATCGTCACTCTCATGCAGCAAGAGGCCGAGAAACGCGATGTCCACGGAACCTGGGCGAAATGGGAGCGCCTCGGCCATAGCGAGGGCATAGTGCCCTTCCGGGAAAAGGCTCCCGGCTGCTCTGAGCATCTCCGGCCGCACATCGATTCCGTAAGCGCGAAGGCCACGTCGGGCGAAGGCCTCGGCGAAGACTGCCGAGCCCACGCCTACGTCCAGCACACTGCGCGCATCCATCCCCCGCAATGAGAGGTCTACGACCCGTCCCACCTCGAGCAGGGCGAGTCGCTCCGGACTGCGCAGCCTCCCTACCTCACCGGCGTACCGTCGTTCGTGCATGTGGGTCCTTTCCTCTCGGTTTGCCTCCGGTGCCTTACCCCAGCCGCAGAGGTGTTTCTGGCGAGCTCAGCTCTGCCTCGAGCGAAGCAACCGTTGCCAGAAGGGTTTGAAGAGAAAGCTTCGCTCGTCCAGCGCGCACAGCCGCGCGAACATCGGCTTGGTGACCGTGAAGAGAAGCATGTCCGGCGGCAAGTGCTGCCGCATGGCGATGTCCGTGCCGCCAATCGCCGCCTGCGCCCTGTTGAGATCGGGGAAGACCGCAACCAGCTGGCTGCACCCTGACCCGAAAGGGGCGAGCACAGGGGGTGGCTCATGAGGCGCCGCGTGGTAGTGAGCGCCGATGATGAGAAGGCTGAGTTGGTCAGGGTTGACCAAGAAGCTGACCGTCTTGAGGTACGGGTAGGCCTCGGGGCGGAGCGGGCCGACAAAGATGTGGCCGTACTGCGGCTGGAAAGGAGTCGCGGTGTCCAGCCACTGCTCCATCAGCTCGCTGTTCGCTCTCAGCCCCTCTTCGTCGACGAGGAACTTCACGAAGTCTTCGCGGGAACGAGTGGTCAGGCCAAAGAGCCAGTGTCCCGCACCGCCGCATCCATAGCGCCCTGCGCTCAGATGGACGAACTGTCCTTGCACCCAACTGCGGTAGAAAGAAAAGAGGCAAGTCCGCATTCCCGGTTCCGGCTGTACCGTGGGCGCAAAAAGGGCTGGATCAGGCGCATCATAGAGTCCGATGAGCGGAAGCTGTAATTTGGCCGCCTGCACGAGGCGACTGGCGTCTGGTTGCATAGATGCTCCAGGGATGGCGCGTCTGCGGTATTGGGTGCCGCCGACCCGGACAAGGTCAGCGCGTGTACTTCGCGCGAAGCGAAGCCGTAGTCCCGAGGCTTTGTCCCAAGGTGTAGAAGCTTCCCTTACCTGTGCCGTAAACGAAAGGCCGCAACAGCTCCACGTCCACCTTTCCCTCGGCGTCAAGGACGCCTGGGGCGGCCTTCACGTCCACAATCTCGCCGATGAACATCGTGTGCAGGCCAACTTCGTAGGTCTGGCGCAGGCGGCATTCCGCCACCAAGGGAAACTCCTGCAGGTACGGCGCGTCCACAAGCTTGCTGCGTACCGGCGTGAGGCCTGTCACCGAGAGCTTGTCGACATCCCTACCGGAGACGCTGCCAAAGTATGCGGTCTCGGCGGCATAGTCCACGCTCGGGATGTTCACGGTAAACGCTTGGCGCATGACGATATTGCCGAAGGTGTAGGTAGCTTTGCGCAGGGCCACCATCACGGAGGGCGGCTGCGAGCAGCAGATTCCCACCCAGGCGGCGGTCATCATGTTGGCTCTGCCCACGCTGTCGTAGGAACCAATGACCCAGACTGGGAGAGGGGTCAATGCCGTGCGTGCGCCAAGGGACTTTTTCCCATGCTCCTCACTGGCAGAAGGCGGGGGAGCACTCTTGGTTGCAGCCTGTGCCAGTGCCTTGCGCGCTGCGCCGAGAATCGCACGGGAGGTGATGGTCGCCCCCGTGACTACGTCCACCCCCTCGGTGCCTTGACGGCGAACGATCCACTGCGGCACGTACTTGATCGCCGAGTCGCCGGCGCTCTCATAGTGCTCGACGACTCTCACAGAGGCGATGCGGCCCCGGCTCACCCTGACCTCCACGGTCAATGAGTCGTTGTACCCCATCTCCTTGGCCCGATATACACCGTCGGCAACCTTCAGTTGCCCCGCGGCAGGAGACTGCCCGTCCGCGTCCCGAAAGTGGAACAAGAAAACAACAGTTCCCAGCACGAGGATCGCGATACCGATGAGGGTGCTGCCGAGTTTGCTGTGCATGACCAAAACCTCCTATTCAACAGCCAAGATTAGTCAATGAGCTCATGGCAAGTGGCAACCGACCTCCACCGTGCCTTTCCGTCTGGCGGGGGTCGCCAACGAGGCATGTTCATGCCCGGGGCACGGCCGGAGCAGTGCCACGCCTTGTCTTCAGGTAACCCGGTATCATTCCCGGATGCCTACCTGGTCGAGGAGAAACGCGTACTCCATTGCCGTCCGTTTGAAGCGCTCGAATCTGCCTGATGCCCCGCCATGCCCGGAATGCATGTCGGTGTGCAGCACCAGGAGGTTGTTGTCCGTCTTCAGCTCCCGGAGCTTTGCCACCCACTTGGCGGGCTCAAAGTACTGGACCTGCGAGTCGTGCAACCCGGTGGTGACGAACAGCGCTGGGTACGCCTGGGCAGTCACGTTGTCGTACGGCGAGTAGGAGAGCATGTAGTCGTAGTACTCCTTGACGTGTGGATTGCCCCACTCGTCGTATTCGCTGGTGGTAAGAGGGATGGACTCATCCAACATGGTAGTGACTACATCGACCCATGGAACATTTGCGATCACCCCCTTGAAAAGGTCGGGGCGCATGTTCACCACCGCGCCCATGAGCAGGCCCCCGGCACTGCCGCCGCGGGCGAAGAGGCGGTCGGGGCTGGTGTACTTCTCTCGGACGAGGTATTCAGCGCAGTTGATAAAGTCGGTGAACGTGTTTTTCTTCTTGAGAAGCTTGCCATCCTCGTACCACTGCCGGCCCATCTCCGAGCCGCCGCGGATGTGGGCTATGGCGTAGATGAAACCACGGTCCAACAGGCTGAGTACTGGCGAGCTAAAGGTGGCTTCCGTGCTGGCACCGTAGGAGCCGTACCCGTAGAGGAGCAGCGGATGTGAACCGTCTTTGACCATGCCTTTGCGGTAGACAAGAGAAATGGGAATCAAGGTGCCGTCATTGGCTGGCGCGTAAACGCGCTCGGTCTGGTAGTTCTCCTGCCGAAAGCCACCCAAAACCTCTTGTTGCTTGAGCAGAGTTTTGGTGCGGGCCACCATGTCATAGTCGTAGATGGTGAGCGGCGTGGTCAGAGAGGTGTAGGCGTAACGCAGAACATGCGTGTCCATTTCCATGTTGTCGGTGGGATGGGCGAAGTATGCCTCCTCGCCAAAATCGAGGTAGTGTTCGCTCTTGTCCGCTTGGCTGATGATGCGCAATTGGCGCAGGCCGTTCTTCCGCTCGCTGACCGCCAAGTAGTCGTTGAACACCTCCACGTCCTCAAGGAGGACATCGTCGCGATGGGGAATCACCTCGCGCCAGTGCGCCTTGCCAGGAGTTGCCACATCGGTCTCCATGAGCCGGAAGTTCTTCGCCTCGAAGTTTGTGACGATGTAGAACTTGTCTCCCACATGGGCCACAGAGTACTCGTGGTTTCGTTCGCGAGGTTGTACCAGGGCGAAACTGCCGGTGGGATTGTCCGCGTCCAGGAAGCGTACTTCTGAAGAGAGGGTGCTGGAACAGACCAGGAAGACGTACTGGCGCGACTTTGACTTGTGCGCATATACGGAAAAGGTGCTGTCCTTCTCGTGGTACACCTCAACATCTTCCGCCGGGTTGGTGCCAAGAACATGGCGAAACACGCGCTCTGGGCGCAAGGTGGTCGTGTCCTTGCTGACGTAGAAGACTGTCTTGTTGTCGTTGGCCCACACCGCCTGGCCAGTGGTGTTCGGAATCGCTTCGGCCAAAGTCTCTCCGGTCAGCAAGTCTTTGAAGTAGATTGTGTGCCTGCGGCGGCTTACCGTGTCCACGCCAAAGGCAACCCAGCGGTTGTCCGGGCTCACCGCCACCCCGGTAACGGAGTAGAAGGGATGGCCGATGGCCATGGTGTTGACGTCGAGTATCACCTCTTCCGGTGCGCTCAATTGGCCCTTCTTTCG
>JACIZP010000192.1 GCA_014359355.1 Calditrichota bacterium
CCTTCTTCTCCAGCCGGAGCACAAGGGAGATGAGGAAGCCTATTTCGGCGCTACTGCCAACACCCTGAAGTACTACGGCCTTTGGTACGGTGCCTATCCCTACGGTCACATTACCATCGTTGACCCGGCGTGGAACAGCCGCGCGGACGGCATGGAGTATCCCACGCTCTTCTGCGGTGGGAGTGAATGGTGGGTCCCCGCGGGGGTGCTCACGCCAGAGTGGTTGACCATCCACGAGTGCGGGCACCAATGGTGGTACGGCTTGGTAGGCAACAACGAGTTCGAGCATCCCTGGCTTGACGAGGGTATCAACTCGTACGCCGATGGGCGCTGTGCAGACGCTGCCTACGGCGATGACCTCCACATACGGCGCTACTTCGGCGTGCCGGTGGTCTTCCCCGAAGTAAAGAGGCCGATGCGCACCCGGTGGCGGGCGCCAATGCTCACCGCAAAACCGGACCGCATGGAGAGGCGCGGCTGGGAATTTGTGGATGGGCAGAGCTACAGCGTTAACGCCTATCGCAAGCCAGCGCTCATGCTTGCCACGCTGGAAGGGTACTTGGGCGACGAACTCTTCACCTCCATCCTGCGAACCTATGCCCAGCGCTATCGCTTCAAACACCCTCGGCCCGAGGATTTCGTGCGGGTCGTCAACGAACTGGCCCCGGAGAATATGGACTGGTTCTTTGGGCAGCTCTTTACGGGCTCTGGGATTCTGGATTACGCGGTGAGCTCCGTTTCGTCACGGGCCGTGCCGGGGCCGGAGGGCTATTTCGGCACGGGGGAACAGATGCACTACAAGAAGCCGGGGGAAAAGGAGAAACCCGCCTCGCAGCTGTTCGAATCAGAAGTGCTGGTGCAGAGACTGGGGGATGTGCGGTTTCCTGTGGAGCTGCAGGTGCGCTTCGAAGACGGCGAGAGCGTGACTGAGAGGTGGGATGGGAACGACCTCTGGCGGAGATTCCGCTATGTGCGACCAGCGCAGGTCATGTTTGCCGAGGTCGATCCTTCGCACAAGGTGCTCCTCGACATCAATTTCACCAACAACAGCCGCTTCCGTCAGCCAGAGTCAGGTGCGGCGCTCAAGTGGACGGTGCGCTGGCTGGGCTGGTTGCAACACCTGCTGGAAGTCTTTGCCTTCTTTGTTTGAGGCAGTGGCTTTGTCTTCGCTTATGACCAGATATAGCCGACTGCGGAACAGAGGTACGCCAGGGAGCTCGTCATGAAAGTGTTCCAGTCAATAAAGTCAGGAATGCAGGCGGTGCTCGGCAACCCGAAGGTAGGGGTGGCCGTCTACTTGACCAATCTCGCTTTGGGCATCACTCTGGCACTGCCGATGTACAGGATCCTGCATGCCTCATTGGCTTATAGCGGTGTGCGCGAGACGATGGCTTTGGGATTCGACTACGATTGGTGGACGGAGTTTTCGGCGCATGCGGATGGTCTTGCCAAGACCTTCCGGCCGGAGGTCCTCGGACTTGGCCCCTTTTTCGAAAATGCTGAGTTTCTCGTGCAGGGCCTTTTCGGCCGGTTTGGGCTCATGGTCCTGCTCGTGGGCCTGTTGTACTTGGTGGTGAACGCCTTCTTAGCTGGCGGGGCATTCGGTTCATACGCGGCAGAACGACAGAAGCAGACCATGACCCGCATGTTCGCCGCAGCGGGCCAGTTCTTCGCCCGTTTCTTGAGCCTGGTGGCCATGGCCGTCTTTTTCTACTTCCTTGTGTACAAGGGCGCGGGAGGGTTGGTGCGGAATACCGTAACGCAGCTTTCGGAAGGGCTTGCCACGGAGCGGGCGGCTTTCTTCGTCAGCGGTTTAGGAACCCTTGTTGTGTTTTTCCTGCTCACGTTCGTGAACCTCGTTTTTGACTATGCCAAGGCAGTGGTCGTCCACGAGAACCGTCAGTCAGCAGCAGAGGCACTTTGGATTGCTACCAAGTTCGTCGTTGGCCATTTAGGCAAGTGCCTGGGGCTGTACTGGCTGCTTGGGATTGCCGGGGGAGTTGCAGTGTTCCTGTTGTTTGGGCTTGTCTCGCTCATTCCGCAGAGCAAAGGAGGGGGAATATTTGTCGCCTTCCTCGTGTTCCAGTTGCTGGTCATGGTCAAAGTGTTTGTTCGCCTGTTGTTCTACTCAAGCCAGTTGGTTGCCTATCGCACGGCCAAGGCGGAGGTTCGTCGATTGCCCAAGGCATGAGGCGACGTCGGCACGCCAAGTGCAGGGGAGGGTGCGATTCATGAGGGTTGAAAGCTACCGTTTCGGTCAAATCGTCATTGACGGCGCCACTTATGATCGCGACCTAATCATTCGCCCAGGGGGGATTGTACCCGACTGGTGGCGCAAAGAGGGCCACAAGCTGCAGCCCGTGGACATTGAGGAGGTCCTCCGGAGCGACAAACCGGAACTCCTCATCGTTGGCACCGGCAAGTATGGACTGATGAGGGTGCTCCCGGAGACTGTGCAACTCCTTCGCGAGCACGGCGTCGAGCTGGTTGCAGCGCGCACAGACGAAGCGGTGGAGAAGTTCAACGCTGTTGCGGGCACCAAACGAGTGGTGGCCGCGTTCCACCTGACCTGCTGAGCTCCAGCGCAAGGTGGGCAATTCGCTTCAGGGAGTTTCCAAAGCTGAGGAAGTGAGGAACAGCGTGCGCTATCGGTTTTGCCCGGCGTGTGGGGAGACACTGCACAGGAGGGAGCTGGAAGGCCGCGAACGGCTGGTGTGCGGCGAGTGCGGGTTTGTGCACTATGAGAATCCGGTGCCGGCCGTTGGCGTGGTCGTAGTCGACGATGGGCGATTTCTCCTCGTTAAGCGAAAGTATGCCCCAAAGCAGGGCATGTGGAGCCTACCCGCGGGCTTCATGGAAATTGACGAAACGCCCATTCAGACGGCGGTGAGGGAGGCACGCGAGGAGACGGGCCTGGAGGTGCGCGTCGGTCCTTTGCTGGGAGTCTACGCCGGCGACGACGATCCACGCGTCCGGGTGGTGCTCATCGTCTACAAGGCAGAAATCATCGGCGGCAAGCTGGTTGCAGGCGACGATGCCGAAGAGGCACGCTTTTTCCCGGTGAGTGAGCCGCTTCCGGAAATGGCGTTTGCCAGCCACTGTCGTGTGCTGCAGGAAGTGGCTCGCCAGTTGCGGGAGGGCACAGACTGATAGGTGCGAGAGTTGACGCGCGGACAGCGCATGTCGCAATCGAAAACCCTTGAGAGTTTGTGCGATAACCAGCATAAAAGGCGTTGCGAAGCATTATTGCGTCATGCTCTTTAGGCGATGTGCGAGTGAAGATCTCTGTGTCCGCCAATAGTGGCGCGTGTGTCACATGTGGGGGCCAGGGTCGTGACGCCGAAGCGAGGTGGCAGGGTTTGCATCCGCTTTGCCCGCCGGGGATCTCGGTGAGGGAGGCGCGCGCCCTGCAAGTAGAGATGGCGCGGCTTCTGCGAGAGGGGGAGCCTTTTGATGGGCCGATCGCCACGGTCGCTGCCGGAGATGTGGCATATGCGCACCAGGGGGACACGGCCTGGGCGGCGGTGGTGCTCTGTAAAATGCCGGACCTGTGTCTGATCGAGTTCGCCCTAGTAAAAGAGAGTGTTTCGTTTCCTTACGTTCCCGGTCTTCTGTCTTTTCGCGAAGGTCCGGCTTTGCTCAAGGCCTTTTCCCTGCTGAGCGCCAAGCCCGACGTGGCGCTATTTGATGGTCAAGGTACCGCACATCCGCGTGGGCTCGGCTTGGCCAGCCACGTTGGACTGTGTCTGGGCCTGCCCACAGTGGGGTGCGCGAAAAGCCGCCTTGTCGGCGAGCATGGGCCGGTGGGCATGGAGAGAGGAGCCATCAGCTGGCTCATGTTCAATGGACAGAGGGTCGGGGCTGCGGTTCGCACGCGGGCTGGCGTAAAGCCAGTGTACGTCTCTGCAGGCTATCGCACGAGTCAAGAGCGGGCCGTCGAAGTGGTGCTGGCCACCTGTGCTGGTTATCGATTGCCTGAGCCTCTTCGCCAGGCTCATTTGTTGGCCAGTAGATGGCGGGACAGCGAGGAGTGAGCGTGGCGCGTACTGGGCTCGTCTACGATCCCACCTTTCTTGCCCACCGGGTGAGCAGCCTGCACCCGGAACAACCGGCGCGCCTCCAGGCCGTCATCGGTGCCTTGGAGGAAACAGGCCTCCTGGAGAAGTTGACGGTGTTGGCGCCCCGGCCTGCCGAGCTCGAGGAGCTGACCACGGTCCATGCTGCGGACTATGTGGAGAGGGTAAGGCAGGCCTGTGCGCGCGGGGACGGCTTTCTCGATTCTCTTGACACCGAAATCTGTCCGGATTCCTTCCTGGCAGCCAAGCTGGCTGCTGGGGCTGCGCTCTCCGCCGTGGATGCCGTGGTCGAAGGCAAGGTTGACAATGCCTTCTGTGCGGTTCGGCCGCCTGGCCACCATGCGACACACGCTAAGGCGATGGGGTTTTGCATTTTCAACAATGTGGCCATAGCTGCGCGCCACTTACAGCGGGTCCACGGGGTGGAACGCGTTCTGATCGTCGATTGGGATGTCCATCACGGCAACGGGACGCAGGAGGCGTTCTACGGCGATGAGACAGTTTTCTACTTCTCCGTGCATCGCTACCCGTACTACCCGGGCACAGGGGCAGCCAGCGAGACTGGCGAAGGTAGGGGCAAAGGCTTTACCCTCAATGTGCCCTTGCCAGCGGGCGCTGATGACGGCATTTACCAAAAAGTCTTCCAAGAGAAACTGCTCCCGGAAGCGAAGCTGTTTCATCCAGACTTTGTGTTGATCTCTGCCGGTTTTGACCCACATCATGCAGACCCACTCGGTGGGATGCGCCTCACCGAGGAGGGGTTCAGAGCGATGCTTCGAGTAATACTGGAGGTTGCCAGCTTAACCTGCGGTGGGAAAGTCGTCTCGGTCCTGGAAGGCGGCTATCACTTGGAGGCGCTGCGCACCTGCGTCTGCGACCACATCGCGATGCTTTTGGCCTGTTGATCTGTTTGGTCTGATGGCAAGCGAAAAGCGCTCTGGGGAAGTGGGAGCGAGAAAGGGACAGAATTGAGATTGTACTGCCGAAGTGAGGTGAGTGACGGTGAGAGTTTTGTATGTCACAGCCCTGGCAGCGGCTGTGATTATCGCCGGAGAGGCCTGCGTGAAGGGTCCGAAGACTGAACAGCGTGGCAGGCAAGCAAAGACCAGCGAGGCGGAGTTCGCGGAGCAGCGTCTCCGCATGGTAGAATCGCAGATTGCGGCCCGTGGGATAAAGGATCGTCTCGTCTTGGAGGCCATGCGCAAGGTCCCACGCCACCTGTTTGTCCCGGAGAACCTGCGGGACTCTGCGTATGACGATTCGCCACTGCCTATTGGACATGGGCAGACCATCTCGCAACCGTACATCGTCGCCTTCATGACCGAGTGCCTGAGGCTGAAAGGAGGGGAGCGCGTCCTGGAAGTGGGCACCGGGTCGGGATACCAGGCGGCGGTTCTGGCAGAGATTGTCGACTCGGTCTTTTCCATCGAGATCGTGGGCGATCTGGCCCTGCAGGCGAAAGAGCGTCTCAAGAGCCTGGGCTACAAGAATGTCGACGTGCGCCAGGGGGATGGCTACCGCGGTCTGCCTGACAAGGCGCCCTTCGACGCCATCATTGTGACGGCTGCACCTGACCACGTCCCACAACCCTTGGTGCAACAGCTCAAGGTTGGTGGCAGAATGGTTATCCCCGTAGGCTCAATGTACCAAGAGCTCGTCGTGGTCACCAAGCTGGACGAGCAACGGGTGAAGGAGGAGTCGGTGCTGCCGGTGCGCTTCGTACCGATGACCGGCGAGGCTGAGCGCAAGCCCCACCACCGGAATTGATCGGGAGGTAACGCGAGCCCCCTTTGCTCGCGAGACACGCGGCACACAGCAAATGAAGAAGGTGCTGACCGAAAAGGATGTTCTCAGGGCCAACAAGGACGGGCGCCGTGAGATTCTGCTCGATGCAGATGGAGTCATCACGCCCGCGGCCGCTGATACCGCGCGGCGCTTGGGCATCGTCGTGAAAAGAGAGGGCGAGAGGTTCGCCAGGTTGACTCGCCCGGTCGTGGCCACAGCGGAAGTCGCGGCCACAATCTCCTTAGGCAGCGACCATGCAGGCCTTGGCCTCAAGGAGTTCTTGAGAACTTTGCTTGCGGGTGAGGGGTTCCGGGTAGTCGATAGGGGTGCTTTCGATGAGACACCAGTAGATTACCCGGACATCGCTGTCCAGGTGGCGCAGGACGTGGCGCGGCGCCGTGCCTGGCGCGGCATAGTGATTGACGGGGCAGGGATCGGTTCGGCAATCGTGGCGAACAAGTTGCCCGGCATCCGGGCGGCCACCTGTGCCAGCGTCGAGGCGGCCAGAAGCAGCCGCGAGCACAACGATGCCAACATCCTGGCTCTCGGATCTCGCATGGTAGACCAAGAGACGGCGGCCCAGATCGTCCGCGTGTGGTTGACTACCGACTTTGGCGGTGGGCGGCACGAACGGCGCCTCAAGAAGATCGAGAAGATCGAGCGGCGCTACCTTCGCGGCTGAAGAACCTTGGGTCAGGCGCGCCTGGACTTGAGAGGCCAGAACGGGCCTGTTCCCCGCATGCGCTCGAATTGCACCACTCGGTCGGGAGCGTTTCGCCATCGCGGGGGTGAGGCCTAGCACGCCCTTTTTGCCTGCGAAAATGAGCCTCGCCAGCAAATTCCGCTTGACTTTGTGGGGGAAAAGTGTATCTTTCTACCCGACGTTTTTTGGGAACGACAAGAAAGGCTTGATGACGAAGGGAGGACAGACGACATGGCCAAGTTGAGCATCGATGATTTGGACCTGAAAGGCAAACGCGTCCTTATGCGCGTTGATTTCAATGTGCCCCTCACTGCGGACCTGAAGGTTGCCGATGATACTCGTATCCGTGCGGCCCTTCCTAGCATCAAGAAGGTAGTCGACGCCGGTGGCATGGCTATCCTGATGTCGCACCTGGGCAGACCCAAGGGCCAGGTCAAGGAAGAGATGCGTCTCCGTCCCGCTGCAGCTCGGCTCAGTGAGCTGCTGGGACGAGAAGTGAAGATGGCCCCCGACTGCGTGGGTCCCGAGGTGGAAGCCATGGTTGCCGCCATGAAACCAGGCGACGTGCTGATGCTGGAGAACCTGCGCTTCCACAAAGCAGAGACGGACAACGACCCCGAGTTTGCCAAGCAGCTCGCCAAGCTCGGTGACGTGTACGTGAACGATGCTTTTGGCAGTGCCCACCGCGCTCATGCTTCGACCGAGGGGGTGACCAAGTACTTCTCCAAGTGCGCAGCCGGCTACCTCATGCAGAGGGAGCTTCTCTATCTGAGCAAGGCCCTGGAGTCCCCAGCCAAGCCCTTTGTCGCCATCATGGGCGGCGCGAAGATTTCCGACAAGATCGAGCTGATCGAGAACTTCCTCGGAAACGTGGACTCCTTGCTTGTAGGCGGCGCCATGGCCTACACGTTCCTGAAGGCTCGTGGCGTCGCGGTAGGCTCGTCCCTTGTGGAGGCGGACAAGCTTGACCTCGCTGCCCAGCTCTTGCAGCGAGCGCAGCAGCGCGGCGTGGAGCTGTTGCTTCCTGTGGACCATGTGGCGGCGCCGAGTGCGGAGGCCGAAGCCGACGCGAAGGTCATTGACGGGGAGACCATCCCGGAAGGCCTGATGGGTCTGGACATAGGGCCCAAAACCATTGACCAATTCAAGAAGAAGATACTTGGAGCGCGCACGGTGGTCTGGAACGGGCCGCTTGGGATGTTCGAGAAGGGAGCCTTCGCCGAGGGGACGATGGAAATCGCCAAGGCCCTCGCCGATGCCACGGCTCGCGGTGCAGTCACCATTGTCGGCGGCGGCGACAGTGCGGCAGCCATCGCCAAGGCCAAGCTGGCGGACAAGGTGTCGCACGTGTCCACAGGCGGGGGAGCTTCGCTGGAGTTCCTGTCGGGGCTCAAGCTTCCGGGCGTTGAGGCCTTGACTGAAGCTTAGGCCTTCAGGGATAGGCGCTGGGGTTGCGCCACACACCACGCCGATCCAGCGCCCTTCCCATTTGTGGGAACGCGTGCCGCCGTTCGTCCCAGAACTTGGAATGATTCGGCTGGCGAGGCGTGGGGCAACGCTTCGGGCCTCGTAAGCCTTGTGAAACCAAAGGGCCAGCGTGCACCGTTGCGCCATTGGTGCCAGTGTTTTGGCATGAGGTTTGATAGGGTTGCGCGCCTGAACTGGTCTGGAATGCGCAAGCAAGAGAAGGAGTGCCTCGGTGAGCAAGGTCCTCACGACGTGTCCTTTCTGCGGGTGCGGATGTGGTGTCTTTCTGGCTGTCGAGGGGGAAAGAGTCTTAGGGGTAGCGCCGCAACGTCGACACCCTGTGAGCAGGGGGACCCTCTGCGTGAAAGGGTGGAACGGGCATCAGATCATCCACCATCCCGGCCGCTTACGCAGGCCCCTCATCAAGAAGAACGGCAAGTTTCAGGAGGCGTCTTGGGACACGGCGCTCTCCCTGGTAGCCAAGTCCCTCAAAAGCTTTGAGCCCGCGCACCTCGGCGTGGTCGGTTCACCGAAGTGCACCAACGAGGACGCCTACCTGCTGATGAAGCTTACCCGCGGGGTGCTGGGTACCGACAACTTGGACACGGCCGCCCGATTCTACCAAGCCCCCAGCCTGCATGCACTTAGTGCCCAACTCGGTCTCGCCGCTGCTACTGCCTCCCTTACTGACATTGAACAGGCCGACGTGGTGCTCGTGGTGGGCGCGAATCCTAAGGAGCAAAGCGCCAAGGCGGGGTCGTACGTGCTGTGGGCTGCGCGTCACGGTGCCCAGGTAGTGGTTGTGGACCCGAGAGAGACTGAGCTTTCCCACTTTGCTGCCCTTCATTTGCGCCCCAAGCCTGGCAGCGACGTGGTTTGGCTCAACGCGCTGTGCAATTGGTTGATTCGCAGTAATCGCCAGGTTGCGGAAGCTCGCGGCGTCAATGCCCTGGCCAAGGCGTTGGAATCCTTCACGCCGGAGAGTGCCGCGCAGCTCTGCGGAGTCCCTGCGGAGCAGCTGGCAAGGCTCGGCGAAATCGTCAGCGGCGCGCAGCGGTTGCTCGTTCTCTATGGGAACGGAGTTACCCAGCAGGCTTCGGGCACTGAGGCAGTCAAGGCGCTGGTTAATCTGCTCGTGCTCACCGGCAACATTGGCAAAGCAGGGGCGGGCCTCTTGCCGCTCCACCCGGCTAACAACATGCAGGGTGTGCTGGATATGGGGCTGGCCCCAGGCTTCTTGCCCGGTTTCGCCCAGCTGGAGGACCGTGAGGCCGCTTCCCGCCTGGGCGAGGTCGTTCCTGGCGTGCTGCCCAAGAAGCCAGGTTTGACACTTGGCGAGATGCTCCAGGCTACCGGCGACCAGATAAAGGCCATGTACGTGGTCGGCGAAAATCTGCTGTGGGGTGCGCCTAACTCTGGCGTTGTCAAAGCTGCGTTGGAGCGCCTGGAGTTCCTTGTGGTCCAGGATCTTTTCCTGACGGAAACCGCAGAGCTTGCGCACGTGGTGCTGCCCGCCTGCAGCTATGCGGAAAAGGATGGCACCTTCACCAACCTGGAGCGGCGCATCCAAAGGGTGCGTGCGGCCATTCCGCCCGTCGGGGAGGCAAAGCCAGATTGGGAGATCTTCCTCGCCCTGGCAAAGAAGCTAGGTGCGCGCATGTCGTACCGCTCGCCTGCGGAAATCTTTGCGGAGATTGCCACTGTCAATCCGTGGTATCAAGGCATCACTTACCAGGATTTGGACCAACCGGGGGGTCTCCAGTGGCCGGTGCAACAGCCGATGCCGTCTCTGGCCGAAGCCAAGCTCTCTGCTGCGCGCTACTTCCCTCCCAGCGAGTTGCCCGATCAGAACTACCCATTCACCCTCGTCATCGGCAGGGGGCGAGTACACCGCGTGTCGGGAACCTTGGTTTCTCGCTCCTTCACCCTGGCCAAAGAGTACCCGGAAGGGGTCCTGGAGGTGAATACCGATGATGCCAAGGAGCTCGGTCTCCGCTCCGGGTGGAAAGCGCGAGTGACGACCCCGCGTGGCACCATCGAGCGCACGGTACAGGTGACGCGTGGTGTGCCACCGAAAGTCGTCTTTGTCTCCCTTCACCACAAAAATGGCCTCACCAACGTTCTGGCCAACGATAAGCTCGAACAGCAGTCCAAGATACCCGAGATGAAGGTTTGCGCGGCAAGAGTGGAGGTAGCATGAAAGTCGGCCAGAAGTACACCATCGACAAACAGGCGTTCCTCACCGCCCTCGATTCGCTGCGAAAGGGCGCCAAGTTGATCGGGCCGACACCCGGACCGGACGGCGACGTGGTTTTTCGCGAGGTGGCTTCTGTAGCGGAGTTCACCTTCGACTATGTCAACGAGTTTGACCCCGTCAAGAGGTTCCTCATACCGCACCGGCAGGACCTGTTTCGCTTTACCTTGGGCAAGCGCCCGACCTTTGAGCCGTTGGTGGACTCCTCCCCCCAGATACTTTTCGGCATTCGCTCCTGCGACGTGAAGGGCATCTTGCACTGGGACAAATTCTTCTCCGGCACCTACTTGGACAACTACTACCTCGAAAAGCGGGCGAATACCACGATCATCAGCGTCGCCTGCAACAGGCCTTTGGACACTTGCTTTTGCATCTGCTGCGATGGTGGTCCGTGGCTGGAAAGTGGGTTTG
>JACIZP010000193.1 GCA_014359355.1 Calditrichota bacterium
GTCCTTTCGCCATGACCTCCTGGAGCCCGCAAACCTCAGAAGGGCGGTGGTTCTTCCATCCGGCAGGGCGGCAGTTGCAGGGCATTCGCGCCACCAGACAGCCGAGCCCCTGGATCGGCGACTACGGCCAATTTGTCCTGATGCCGCAAACCGGCCGCCTGCTCCCGGATGTGCGGCAGAGAACTTCGGTTTTCCGCCCTGACCACACCTTATACCTTCCGCACTACTTCAAGACTTACTTGGGGCGCTACCGCGTAACGGTGGAGCTTACGCCCACGGAGCGCTGCGCCATTCTGCGCCTGACCTTTCCCCCAGGGCAGCCGTGTCGGCTCATCGTCCACCCATTTGCCGGGCAAACGCATCTCGCCTTCGACTTTCACGGGCGTCGGTTGCGGGGGTACACAACTGCAAACAGCGGCGGCGTACCTGAAGACTTTGCCGCCTACTTCGTGATCTCTTTCGACTGTGCGCTCCTGCCGGAAGAGTCCGGTTTCTTCCGCGGCCCGGAAACGTCCTATGGAGCGAAAACTGCGAGCGGCGACGGGCTTGGGGCGTTCGTCGGCCTCGAGCCGCCGGCGGATGGTGTGGTGCACATCCGCGTGGGCACCTCCTTCGTCGACTGGGACCAGGCAGAGCACAATCTTGCCCAAGAAGTTGGCACGCGCTCATTTGACGAAGTTATGGCCGAAGGGCACGAGGTGTGGAGCAAGATTCTGGGCCTCATCGACATAGAAGGAGCCACGGAAGACCAGGCGCGTACTTTTTACTCGGCGCTCTATCGCACTGTCCTCTTTCCCCATGCCTGGCATGAAATCCGGCCCTCCGGCGAAGTCGTGCATCGCAGTCCCTATGACGGCGGGCTCCATCCTGGAGTGCTCTACACCGATCAAGGGGCATGGGACGTCTATCGCACCCAATACCCCCTGCTCAGCATTCTCTTCCCCGAGCGACTGGCAGAAATCATCCAAGGATGGACGAACGCGTACAAAGAGGGCGGCTGGTTCCCTAAATGGGCCAGCCCGGGCTACCGCTCGTGCATGATCGGCACGCACATCGACGCCATTATCGCCGACGCCTACGTAAAAGGGATCCGCTCCTTTGACGTTGAAACGGCCTACGCGGGGATGCGCAAACACGCCTGGCAACCCGGATCTGCGGACGGTGCGGTCGGGCGAAAGGGACTGGAACACTACCTGCGCCTGGGTTACGTCCCTGCCGACCTCGTCGAGGAGAGCGTTTCGCGCACGTTGGACTTTGCCTACAACGACTTTTGCATTGCCCAGGTGGCAAAAGGGCTTGGTCGCAGCGAGGACTATGAGGCGCTCATCGCCAGGGCGTTCAATTACAAGAGGGTGTTTGACCCGGCCGTGGGCTTTATGCGGGGAAGAAATGCAGATGGCTCCTGGGTCACGCCCTTCGACCAGTTCGCCTGGGGGGGTCCCTACGTGGAAGGGGGCGTGTGGCAATGTGGGTGGGCGGTGCAACACGACCCGGCTGGCCTGATCGAACTCATGGGAGGCAGAGAGCAATTCCTGGCCAAGCTTGACACCCTGCTGGCCACCCCGCCCTATTTTGAGGTGGGCTCCTACAACAGCGAGATTCACGAGATGACCGAGATGGCCGCGGTCGATTTTGGCCAATACGCCCACTCCAACCAACCCAGCCACCACGTGCTCTACCTCTTCGCCGCCGCTGGTGCACCCTGGAAGACCCAGTATTGGGTGCGTCGCGTGTTGCACGAACTCTACGGTCCGGGGCCTGAAGGTTTTTGCGGCGACGAGGACAACGGCGAAATGTCCGCCTGGTACATCTTCAGCGCGCTGGGGTTCTACCCGCTGTGCCCTGGACATCCGTCCTACGTGCTAGGCAGCCCACTTTTCAAGCGGGCCGCGATCCATCTGCCCAACGGCAGGACCTTTACCGTCTCGGCGCCCAACAACGGTCGCCAGAACGTCTATGTAAGCCGAGCGAGGCTGAACGGACAGCCATACAAGAAGACCTACTTGTTGCACGAGTCCATTCTTCAGGGAGGTGAGCTGCAGTTGAGTATGAGCTCCAAGGCGTACATCGAGGAGGGCGAGCAGTGGGAACCCCCGTTCTCGCTCTCGGCGAGGCAGCAGTAGGGTCCATGGCGCTTACCTGAGCTGTCGTCTTTTCGGGCTTCGCGAGGAGGACACAGGATCACACGACGCGCTGCACTTTCCGGAGGCGGATTGCCGCGGACAGTTGGTGATTCCCTGCGAACCGTAGACCCGCAGCGCTGCCGAGCAGAAGAGCCCGGTATAGAAACCTGAGGATAAACATGCACCGATGGAAACAGCATCGAGAAACAGCGCTCAGTTCTGAACAGGAGCAGGCGTTGCCCAGGGAGGTCTTCCGCTGGATAAGGCTCCTATTCTGGAGCAACCTCATCGCTATTCCAGCCTCGGCGCTCCTCTATGGCGAACACTTTGATGTCGTTACCTACCCTCTCAGCTGGTTGGGCAACCCTTCCACCATTGGCGGTCTCCCCAATCAGCGCGGCATGTTGATATTCGATGCCAACCTCCTCTTTTCCTCGTTCGTCTGCCTGCGGTTAGCCAGGTTGAGCTGGCGCGGCGCGCGCACGCCCATCCTGCGGATTGTGGCTTTCCTCTTCCTGTTGGCGGCCGTCGGACTTGTCGTGGCAATGGCACCATGTGCTACACACGACCCTGTGCACCGCATTGGCGCCGGCCTGATGACCACGTCGTTTTGGCTCCTGGGCTTTGTGCTTCTCTTTGAGACGCGCCGCTACGCCCGTCCCTTGTGGTTTTATCCCACAGTGGTGGCAAACCACCTTTTCTTGTACATCTACGCAGCCATGTTCTTTGCCAATCGTCCAGCGCAAACACTGCTGCAGAAGGTCGCTTTCTTCGGGTTGTTATGGAACCTCTACCTGCCGGCGCGGCGCGCCCTTGCCCACGCTCCCCAGGAAACTCCAGAGCCGGAACTTGGCCTGGAGCTGAGCGAGAATTAGGTGGAAATTTAGCTCGTGCGGGGACAGAAGAACTTTGCTCCAAGTGACCGAAGAGATCGTCGAGTCTGCAGTCCTTGGCGGAGGGCTCTTAGGCGGCGGTGGCGGCGGTTCCCTTGAGGAGGGACTGGCTCTTGGACGGGCAGCGCTGGCCCGAGGGTTAGTACTCTTGCGGGACATCGAGGAGCTGCCGCCAGAGGCAACCGTGGTCACCGTCTCATTGGTGGGCGCGCCTGCCGCGCCGGAGCGGTGTGTCACCCCCGAGCACTTTGTGCGCGCAGTGGAAATCTTACGAGACGGGAGCCGGCTCGCAATAGACGCGCTCATCACCTCGGAAAACGGTGGCTTTGCCACGGTGAATGGGTGGTATCAGTCCGCCGTGTTGAGCATCCCGGTGCTGGACGCCCCTTGCAACGGGCGGGCTCATCCTCTCGGGCTCATGGGGTCCATGGGCCTGCATCGCCTGGCAGAATACCGCGCGGGCGCGGCCGCCGTGGGTGGGGATGCGCAGCGAGGCCACTTGGTTGAGGAATTCTGCTGCGGGTCGCTCGAGGAGGTAACGGCCCGTGTGCGACAAGCGGCGATCGCGGCCGGAGGGATGGTGGCCGTGGCGCGCAATCCGGTGCCTGTCTCCTATGTCCGTCAGCATGCAGCAGTGGGTGCCATCTCCCAAGCCATGCGGCTCGGCGCCATCCTCCGCAATGCCTCAGGAATCAGCGCCAAGCTGCAGGCACTTTCGACAGAGATAGGTGCAAGGACCATCGGCCCCGGAGAGGTAACCCAGGTGGAGAGACGCACCGCCGGGGGGTTCGATGTGGGGAGCGTCCTGGTCATGGTGGGCCAGGACCAATACGAACTTTCCTTCTGGAACGAGTACATGACCATAGAGTGCGCAGGGGAGCGGCTGGCCACGTTCCCTGACCTCATTGCCACGCTTGAGAGCGACGAGGGACGTCCGCTGACCACCGCGGCCATCGCGACGGGGCAAAGGGTGGCTCTTGTCACCATCCCGTGGGACAGACTCATCCTCGGTTCTGGCATGAGAGATGCCGGTCTGTACGAGCAAGCTGAAAAGGCCATCGGCAAGAAGTTGCGGCCCTTGCCGCGCGCCCTCTGCCAATGGCCGCAATGAAAGCATGGCCAATTTGAAACCATGCGCATCGGTGCGATAACCATCGGGCAATCGCCGCGGCCGGACATCTTAGGCGAGCTCCTTGCCCCGGAACTGCGGGCGGTGGAGTTCGTCGAGGCAGGGGCGCTGGATGCGCTTGCGCCGCAGCAGATCGCGGCGCTCGCTCCGCGCCCGACGGAGCCCGCCTTGGTGACCCGCCTGCGCGACGGTTCGGTGGTAAAGGTGAGCGCCGCGCGCATCGCGCCCCTGCTCAGGGATTGCGTGCAGCGTGTGGAGCAGGCCGACGTTGCTGCGAGTGTGTTGCTCTGCACGGCCGATTTTGACTTCCTGAGGTCGGAGCATCGGCTTTTTCGTCCCGCTCAGTTGCTCCGTGCCGCAGCAAACGCGCTGGTCGCACAGGGCGTGCTTGCGGTGGTCGTGCCGGAGGAGTCGCAGGCAGCGGGAGCCTCCCAGGAGTGGCTGGTGCCCGAGAGGCAGGTTGTGGTCGCCACACTTCCCCCGTACGACCCCTCCCCTGCACAGCTCGCTCGCCTGGTGGAACAACTCCGCCGCAACGATTTGGACCTTGTGGTCCTGAATTGCATGGGCTATGGGCGCGCTACGCAGCAGCACTTGGCCAGGGCCCTGCGCGTACCGGTGCTGTCGCCGCGCCTGGTGCTCGCCGCCGTGCTGAGCGCCTTTGTAGCCGCATTCGCGCCGCCGCCCAGGTGATTTCTTGAAAACCGTGTGCATCAAGGAGTGATGAGCATGTCGCCGTACAATTTGGTCAGCTTCTGCGGCATATTCGTGCTGATGGGCGTGGCCTGGCTTCTGTCCACGCAGCGTCGCCGCATCAACTGGCGAGTGGTCCTCTGGGGAACCGGGCTGCAGCTCCTTTTTGCGCTCTTCATCTTTCGGGTCCCGGTGGGGGCGAAACTCTTTCTGCTCATCAACGACGTGGTCGTAAAGGTCCTTGACAGCGCCTCTGCGGGCACGAGGTTTCTGTTCGGCCGTTTGGCCCTACCTCCCGGAACAACGGACGCGGCCGGCGAGACGTCGTTGGGTTTTTTCCTTGCTTTTCAAGCGCTCCCCACCATCGTCTTTTTCGCCGCCCTGGTTGGCGCTCTCTACTACTTGGGCGTCATGCCCTGGCTAATCCGCGGCTTTGCCTCGCTGTTCACCAGGTTAATGCGCATCAGCGGTGCCGAGTCATTGTGCGCCGCCAGCAACATCTTCGTGGGCATCGAGTCAGCGCTCACCGTCCGCCCCTACTTGGACGGCATGACTCGCTCAGAGCTTTGCACCATCCTCACCGCGGGCATGGCCACCATTGCCTCCAGCGTGATGGCGCTCTACGTGTTCGTACTGCAGCGCCACTTCCCGACAATCGCTGGGCACCTGGTCTCGGCCTCGATCATCTCCGCCCCTGCCGCTGTGGTGATGGCAAAGTTGATGGTCCCGGAGACCGAGCACCCGGCAACCTTGGGTGTGTCCGTGCGGCCGCACTATGAGCGTGAGCACAACATCATCGAAGCCATCATCAACGGGGCTAACAGCGGCGTACGTCTGGTGGTGGGGATTGCCGCGCTCCTGCTGGCATTTCTGGGCCTTATCGCCCTTGTCGACTTAGTGCTCGGTCAGTTGGGGCAGTGGGCCAGCCAGCTCTTCGGCACGAAGGTTGACCTGTCCTTGCGGAGTCTCCTGAGCTTGGTCTCCTACCCTTTCACCTTGGTGGTGGGCGTGCCGCCGCGGGACGCCTGGGCGGTGGCTCGTCTCATCGGCGAGCGGACCGTGGCCACCGAGGTCCAGTCCTATCAAGACCTGGCCGGCATGTTGGCCGCGGGTGCCTTGCATGAACCGCGTTCTGCGGTGGTAGCTGCCTATGCTCTTTGCGGCTTTGCCCACGTGGCCTCATTGGCCATTTTTGTCGGAGGCATCGCGGCTTTAGCGCCGCGTCGCACTGCGGAACTCTCGTCGCTGGGTCTCCGCGCCCTGGTCGCCGCCACCTTGGCCTGCCTGATGACCGCGGCCGTGGCGGGCACCTTCTTGGGCAGAACGGTAATTCTCACCGGGGTCGGGCATTAACCTGCTGCCGCCAAACTCGCTTCCCTGAGGCGCAACCGCCGGAGTGATACGTGCTCCTGACGCGGGCCGCCCCAACCGAGAAAGGGACGCAACCCGCTGAGCAGCGTTCCGGTGCGAAACAGCCATCGGCAGCACGAGAATGGTCTCTTTGGGCACAAGGAAGCGATGAACTGCCAAACCCCCAGGGGACGTCCATCTCCCAGGGCACCAGCCGCACCTTCAAGACGAAGGTTGGCTCCCCAGAGTTCCACTTGCGCCCACCCACGCGAAATGGCCACGAAAAGCAAAGGCTCCCGGCCGGGCGACCGGGAGCCTTGCGGAGCGTCTCCACTTGCAGCTCACATGGACAGGCGAACGGAGAAACGGTGCACCTCGTTGAATAGCCCGAAGGGCGTATACGCATAGTCCAGGCCAAAGCGGAACCGGGAAAGGGCCTGCTGCACACCAAAGCCGGCGGTGAAACCGTGCTCGTCATTGGGGAAAGAGTAGCCGAGACGCAGCGCCAGCGTGTTCATGAGCAGGTACTCGGCACCGAAACCGACCTGCTCCGGGTAATCGCGCGGGTGCGTGGCATCAACCGAAAGCAGCAATGCGTCCTGACCAAGACGGAGGGCAGGTAACACATCCAAGAGGTCCATCGCCAGGCCGATGCGGAAGGTGAGGGGCAGCTGGAAACCCTCTGTCTCGTAGCGAACTTCCTGGGAGAAGTTGCGCACAGACATGCCAAAGTTGAGGCTGCGGAACCC